>JAHAEW010000039.1 GCA_018374635.1 Clostridiales bacterium | reverse complement strand
GCGATGGCCTTGGCGATGTCGCCGGAGTATTTCACGCCGCCGTCGGCGATGATGGGCACGCCGTACTCGGCGGCCACGCAGGCCGCGTCATATACCGCGGTGATCTGGGGCACGCCGATACCGGCCACCACGCGGGTGGTGCAGATGGAGCCGGGGCCGATGCCGATCTTCACACAGTCGGCGCCCGCCTCGATGAGGGCGCGGGTGCCCTCGGCGGTGGCCACGTTGCCGGCGATGAGCTGCACGTCGGGGTACAGCGCCTTGATGCGCTTGACGCACTCCAGGATGTTGTGGCTGTGGCCATGGGCGGAGTCCAGGGCCAGCACATCGGCGCCGGCGTCTACCAGCGCGGAGACCCGGTCCATCACGTCGGCGGTGACGCCGATGGCGGCGCCCACCAGCAGGCGGCCCTTTTCATCCCGGGCGGAGTTGGGGTAGACGCTGGCCTTCTCGATGTCCTTGATGGTGATGAGGCCCTTCAGGTTGCCCTTCTCGTCCACCAGGGGCAGCTTCTCGATCTTGTGGCGGCGCAGGATCTCCTTGGCCTCCTCCAGCGTGATGCCCTCCCGGGCGGTGACCAGGTTTTCCTTGGTCATCACGTTGTCGATGAGCTGGTTCATATCAGTCTCGAACTTCATGTCGCGGTTGGTGATGATACCGATGAGACGGCCGTTGTCACAGATGGGCACGCCGGAGATGCGGTACTTGGCCATCAGCTCATCGGCCTCGGCCAGAGTGTGGCCGGGCGCCAGCCAGAAGGGGTTGGTGATCACGCCGTTCTCCGAGCGCTTGACCATATCCACCTGCTCCGCCTGGGCGCCGATGGACATATTCTTGTGGATGATGCCGATGCCGCCCTCCCGGGCGATGGCAATCGCCATGCGGTATTCCGTCACGGTATCCATAGCGGCGCTCATCAGAGGAATATTCAGGGTGATCTTCTTGGTGAGCTTGGTGGTCAGGTCAATGTCCGCGGGGAGTACGTTGCTCTCAGCAGGCACCAGGAGCACATCATCGAAGGTGAGCCCCTGCTTGGTAAACTTCTGGCTTGCATCCGTATTGACCATAGTGCATCTCCTTATCTGCAATGAATTTTTCCTATTTTACTATCTGCGTCGAAGGTTGTCAACCCTCCGTTTCCGGGAGGGGCGCGAGGGTGAGGGCCGCGTCAAAGCGGCTCTTTCCATCCCGGTCGGAGCCGTGGGCATACCATATGCCGTTCTCCGCGCCGGTATAGACTTCGATGGTCTCGCCCGGCAGGCATTCCGCCAGAAATCCCACCTGAAGCTCTGAGAGGAACTTCCCCTCGCCCAGCTTCTCCATGTGCAGAGCGTCACAGATGAAATCGGCGTATTTGCTGTTGTTCACATGGCGGTTGACGTCGGCGTCGCTGTAATGCATGCGCCGCTCCTCCGCCAGGGCCATCTCCGCGGGCAGGTGGATCTTGCCCAGGGTGCGCTCCTTGCACAGCTCCCCTCCGTCGGTCCCCGTGAACTCGGGCACCTTGGAAAGGCGCAGGAGCTTGTGGGTCTCCAGATCGGCCAGCACCCAGGTGGAGACCGCCTCGCCCACATAGGCACCGTCCACATACAGGTCATAGTCCCGGTAGGTGGAGGCCCCCTTGCCGCCCCGGTGCCAGGTCTTTACCGTGACGGTCTCATTCCAGCGGAGGGGCCGCTCCAGCCGGTACCAGATCCGGGCCAGCATCCAGAAGCAGTTGTACCGCTCCAGCGTCTCCTCCCGGGAGACGTGCAGGGCCACGGCCGCCTCGGTGGCCGCCTCCTGCAAGAGCCCCAGCAGGGCCGAGGGGCGGCACTGGTTGAAGGGATCGGTATCCCGGGAGTCAATGGTATATTGATAGGTAAAATACATACTCTCCCTCCTGTTCTCCGCCGTCACGCCCGGCGTCCATGAATGCGGAGGGTGTGCTTGCAGCAGATGTCCTCAATATCGCTCTCGGTGGCGGCAGGAATGCGCAGATCGCCCCCACACGCGGCACAGACCAGGTCCACCGAGCTGTAATTGACCTGGAGCTTCCACTCCTTTCCGCCGCAGGAGCAGGAGATGCCGCCGCGCTTGGCGATGTCCCGGATCTCGGAGAGCACCTCGTGCATGACGATCTCATCCAGGAACGCGCCCCGCTCGCCTGCCTCCCGTTGGAGCTTGTCCACCGCCTCCTCCAGGCGGCGCACCGCGCCGAACACCGTGTCCTCCTCGCCCACATAGCAGCAGTCCAGGCCCGACTTCCCGCAGGAAAAGGCCAGTCCCCGCCGGTGGAGGAAATCATGACCGGCGCAGGTCACCCGGTGCTCGCCCCCGCAGGAGACGCAGGGCACGGTCAGATGCACCCGGTCCCCCATCATTTCCACCCGCAGGGCCGACTTCCCACAGGGACAGGGCAGCTCATTGGGGGCCGCGGCCAGCTGGAACACGCTCCGCTCCAGAATCACGCTCTGCCGGCAGGCGGGACAGATATAGGCAATGGTTCGTTTCTCTTCCGCCATAAAAACTCCTTTTTTCCACAAAAGCAGTGCCGCCGCGCCGCCCATCCGCGCCGCAAAAGCGGGCGGACGGTTTGGAAAGGCCGCACAGGATAAAAATATTATACTCGAAACGTCCCGTTTTGACCAGACGTTCCCCCCACAAAATCCGCATGCATAAACCCCTCTCTTTTTGTTCAAACTAGGCCCGAGAACAACATTTGGAGGCGAAAGGCATGAACAGCAAACGACGGGGCAAGCAGACCGTGGCTCTGACGCGCCCCCCTTCCATTGCCGGCTTTGCCAGCGTGGCGGGAAAAAAAGAGGGAGAGGGGCCGCTGGCCTCCACCTTTGACCAGATCGGCGCGGACGACACCTTCGGCGAGACCAGCTGGGAGAAGGCCGAGAGCGCCATGCAGCGTCTGGCCCTGTCCGCCGCCCTGGAAAAGGCGGGAAAGGCCGCCTCCTGTCTGGATTATATCCTGGCCGGGGACCTGCTCAACCAGTGTATCGGCACCGGATTTGCCGTCCGTGGGACGGGCGTCCCCTTTTTCGGCCTGTATGGGGCCTGCTCCACCATGTCCGAGTCCCTCTCCCTGGCCGCCATGCTGCTGGACGGGGGCTTCGGCACCCTGACGGCCGCCGTGACCTCCTCCCATTTCTGCTCCGCCGAGCGGCAGTACCGCACCCCCCTGGAATACGGCGGCCAGCGCACCCCCACCGCCCAGTGGACGGTGACCGGATCGGGCGCGCTTATATTGGCAGCCGAGGGAAGCGGTCCCTATGTGACCCATGTCACCACCGGCAAGATCGTGGACAAGGGCATCCAGGACCCGGCCAATATGGGGGCCGCCATGGCTCCGGCCGCCTACGACACCATCCGCACCCATCTCTCGGACACGGGGCGCAAGCCCTCGTTCTATGATCTGATCGTCACGGGGGATCTGGGCAAGCTTGGCCATGAGATCGTGTTGGACTTTTTCCACCGGGACGGCGTGGATCTGAAAAACCTGGTGGACTGCGGGGCGCTCATCTACGATCTGGAGGGCCAGGACGTCCACTGCGGCGGCTCGGGCTGCGGCTGCTCCGCCGTAGTCCTGGCGGGACACCTGCTTCAGGGCATGCTCCAGGGCCGGTGGAAGCATATCCTGTTCTGCGGCACCGGCGCGCTCCTCTCCCCCACCTCCACCATGCAGGGAGAGAGCATCCCCTCCATCTGCCACGCCGTGGCCATCTCCACCCAGATTTGAGGAGGAACGTATATGGATCTCTTTTGGGAATATTCCCGCGCCTTTCTGTGCGGGGGCGTTCTGTGCCTGATCGGACAGCTGCTCATTGACAAGACCTCGCTCACGCCCGCCAAGATCCTGGTGACCTATGTGGTCTCCGGCGTGGTCCTGGGCGGGCTTGGGATCTATGAACATCTGGTGGACTTTGCCGGCGCCGGGGCCACCGTCCCTCTAACCGGCTTCGGCTATCTGCTGGCCAAGGGCGTGCGCAAGGCGGTGGCAGAACAGGGCGTGATGGGCGCCCTGACCGGCGGGATCACCGCCGCGGCCGGAGGAATCACCGCCGCCATCTTCTTTGGCTACCTGGTGTCCCTTCTCTTTAAGCCCAAGCCAAAATCCTGAAGCAGGTTTGAGCACCGTGTCAACGGTTTCAGCACGCTGAGCGCCTGTCCCCCGAAAGGGTGGGCAGGCGCTCTTTTCTTCTCCTATGCCTTTGTGATATACTTGATCGTATTCCAACACAAAGGAGTATCCGCTCATGAAATGGCTCATCGCTTCCGACCTGCACGGGTCGGCCTATTGGACCGCCCGCCTGCTGGACGCCTTCCGCACCGAGGGCGCCCACCGGCTGCTCCTGCTGGGGGACCTGCTCTACCACGGGCCCCGCAACGATCTGCCCCGGGACTACGCGCCAAAGCAGGTCATCGCCATGCTCAATCCCCTCGCCCCCCAAATCCTGTGCGTCCGCGGCAACTGTGAGGCAGAGGTGGATCAGATGGTGCTGGACTTCCCTGTCCTGGCGGACTACGCCCTCCTTCCGGAGGGGGAGCGCCTGATCTTTGCCACTCACGGACACCGCTTTCATATGGACCATCCGCCCAAGCTCCAGCCCGGAGATATCCTCCTCCACGGACATACCCACGTCCCGGCCTGCGTGGAAGGGCCGGTCTTTACCTATCTCAACCCCGGCTCGGTCTCCATCCCCAAGGAGAGCAGCCCCCACAGCATCCTGCTGCTGGAGGACGGCCGCTTTCAGTGGAAGGACCTGGAGGACGGGCACGTTTTTCAGACCTGGTCCATGTCCGCTGTGCGGTAAAAACATGGACGTTCCCGCACCCCTGTGGTAAAATCAAGACACATTCTTCCCCGCCTATCCAAATGAAAAGGAGTACTTTATGAAATTTCCCCGACTCTTGATCCCCTCGGTCCTGCTGCTGGCCGGTACCCTGAGCGCCTGCGGCGGCAGGACCACCGCCTCTCCCTCCCCCTCTGCCGCACCGGAAAACACGGCCCAGGCGCAGGGCGGCGTACTCAGCGCCTTTACCGCCGCCGACCTGAACGACCAGACGGTGGATCAGTCCATTCTGGCCGGCTGTGACCTGACCATGGTCAACGTCTGGGGCACCTTCTGTCCCCCCTGCAAGGAGGAAATGCCCGCTCTGGCCGAGCTGCACGCAGAGTACGCCGACCAGGGCTTCCAGATCGTTGGCATCGTCAGCGACGTGCTCAACCAGGACGGCACCCTCAATCCGGAGCAGGTGGAGGAGGCCCGCACCATCGCGGAGGGCTCGGGCGTCACCTACACCAATCTTCTCCCCTCGGAGAGCCTCTACCCCATCCTGGGGCAGATCTACGCCCTGCCCTCCACCTTCTTTGTGGATTCCGAGGGCAACCAGGTGGGGCAGTTCTACATGGGCGCCAAGACCAAAGACCAGTGGGCCGCCGTCATTGAGGAGACCCTGGAGGAAATGCGGTGAAACACGTGCGCGCCTTTCTTCCCGCCCTGCTCATGCTGGGGCTGGGGGCGGCCCTGATGGCCGCGGGGACCCGTCTGGGGGGACGGGACGCGGTCTTTATGAAGGCCGTGAACCTCTGCCTGGAGTGTGTCGGCATTGGATAGGAAGCGCCGCGGTCTCCGGACCTGGGTCCAGCTGGCCTGGACCGCCCTCACCAACGGCTATGTGCAGGGCTTTACCACGGGGACCATCTGGAAGGGCCCCTCCAAGGCCTACTGCGTCCCGGGGCTCAACTGCTACTCCTGCCCGGGCGCGCTGGGTGCCTGCCCCCTGGGCGCCCTCCAGTCCACCCTGGCCAGCGGCCGGGCCAGGACCGCTCTGTATGTGCTGGGCTTTCTGATGTTCATCGGCGCGGCCCTGGGCCGCTTTGTGTGCGGCTGGCTGTGTCCCTTCGGCCTGGTGCAGGACCTGCTCCACAAGATCCCCTTCGTGCGGAAGCTGCGCCGTCTGCCCGGGGAGAAATGGCTGCGCAGGATCAAATACCTGCTGCTGATCGGCTTTGTCATCCTGCTCCCCCTCTTTGCGGTGGACGCCTTCGGACAGGGCTCCCCCTGGTTCTGCAAGTACGTCTGCCCCTCCGGCACCCTGCTGGCCGGCTGGCCCCTGGCCGCCGTCAATCCCATGCTGCGGGACGTCCTCGGGTTTCTCTTTGCCTGGAAGAGCCTGCTCCTGGTCCTGCTGATCCTGCTCTCTCTTCTGGTCTGCCGCCCCTTCTGCCGGTATCTGTGCCCTCTGGGGGCCATTTACGGCCTGTTCAATCCCATCTCCCTCTACCAACTGAAGGTGGACGCCAACCGCTGCACCAGCTGCGGCCGCTGCCAGAGCGCCTGCAAGCTGGACATCCCGGTCTGGCAGCGCCCCAACAGTGTGGAGTGCATCCGCTGCGGCGACTGTCTCCGCGCCTGCCCCACCGGCGCCATCACCTCCACCCCGGCCCAGCTGCGCAGGGCCTGCCGGGGCCGATCCTGATTTCCCCCTGCTGTTGTGAAAGGAGCGCCCGCCTTGTCTGTTTCCCGACTGACCCGCTGCGCCGTATTGACGGCCCTGGCCCTGGCCCTCTCGGTGGCCGAGGGTCTGGCACCGCTGACCATACTCATCCCCCTGCCCGGCCTGCGCCTGGGGCTTGCCAATCTGGTGACGGTATACGCCCTGTGCCGCCTCTCCGGACGGGAGGCCCTGCTCATCCTCCTCGCCCGCTGCTTTCTGGGCAGTCTCCTGGGCGGGAATCTGATGGCACTGGCCTTCTCCCTGACCGGCGGACTGCTGGCGCTGGGGGCCATGGTCCTCCTGCTCCGGCTCCCCGCCCTCTCCCTCTACGGCGTATCCATCGCCGGGGCCGCCGCCCACAATACCGGACAGATCCTGGCGGCCATGGCCGTGCTGGACAGCCGCGCCCCTCTGGTCTATCTGGCCCCTCTGCTGCTCTGCTCCCTGGTGACGGGGACGGTCACCGGGGCAGTCTCCCTCCTGCTGGTGCGGCGGGTGCCCGCTCCCTTCTCCGCCTCCTGAGGGCCCTTTTCCAAATCTTACACGGTTCGACGGAATTTCGTAAGAATTTGTAACCTGTTTGTGGTTTTTTTCGGTTTCTTTCGCGTTATGATAGTGTCTGCCGGAGGAATTGCGTCCCTTGGGACCGTATCTTTTTCTCCCCCCTCCGGAAATACAGATGACAAAGAGAGGATGCGAGCCTTATGAACTGCCTGAAACGCGGCGCGGCCTTTTCCCTGGCCCTGCTGATGGCTTTTTCTCTGTCCGCCTGCCAGAAGCCCGGCGCGGGCCCCGAACCGGAGCCAAGCGCCTCCAACGCCCCGGCCCCCACACCCACTCCGACGCCCGACCCGGAAGAGGCCGTGCGCACTTACTGGTCGGAGGACCAGCTCACTCAGGCCTGGGGGCCTAACCAGGTGGTGGAACACCTCTTCTTCCATCCGGTCATCGCCTATCCGGAATACGCTTTCTCCAGCGCTGTACCGGAGGACCGGCAGAAGGGCCTGGACGACTGGATGCTCACCGCCGACGAGTTCAAAAAGATCCTGGACGAGCTTTACCGGCGGGACTATATCCTGGTCAACATGTGCGATGTGTGGAGCGAGTATACCACGGAGAGCGGAGAACCCCGGATGCAGCGCAACACCCTCATGCTGCCCGAGGGCAAAAAGCCTCTGGTCCTCTCCTTTGACGATGTAAACTACTACGAGTACATGCTGGCCGAGGGCTTTACCTCCAAGCTGGTGTTGGGCGAGGATGGGGATATCTGGGCCGAGTGTACCGACCCCAACACCAAGGAGACCTTCCTCACCCAGGATCTGGACGCCACCCCTATCCTGGACCAGTTCGTCCGCGCCCACCCGGACTTCTCCCTCAACGGCGCCAAGGGCTGCTTCTCCCTCACCGGATATGAGGGCATTCTGGGCTACCGGACCCAGAACGACATCGACATCCCCGCGGACGATCCCCGCCGTCCCGCCTTTGACGCCAACCGCCAGGCCGAGATCGAGGCGGTCAAGCCCATCATCCAGCGGCTCAAGGACACCGGGTGGACCTTCGGCTCCCACACCTGGGGACATATCAACCTGGACTCGTCCAAGGTGGATCTGGACTGGGTCAAGCGGGACACCGTCCGCTGGGCCGAGGAGGTGGGTTCTCTGGTGGGTCCCACCAATATCCTCTTCTATCCCCACGGCGCCCGCCCCGACGGAGACGACTGGCATCAGACCGGCCCCAAACTCCAGTACCTCCAGAGCCAGGGTTTCCGGATCTTCGCCAGCGTAGGGGTCAACTCCTTCTCCTATATTAAGGATGATCTCTCCGCTGTCATCTGCGACCGGCTTCATCCGGACGGGACCACCCTGCGCTACGGCGGACATCACTACACTCAGTTCTATGACGTGCGGGATATCATGGATACCGTCCACCGTCCCGACTACGGCAACAACTGGGCCGAAAAAGCCTCCATTCTGGATCAGATCCAGAAGCCCGGCGCCTGAGCACAGACAAGCCCCCGGCCGTCCTCCCTGTTGTGGGAAGGCGGCCGGGGGCTTTTTCATGGATGTTTCGGCACTCAGTCCCGCTCTCTGAGGGGCTGGTAGGGCTGGTGCGTGCCCACATACTGATAGGCGGGCCGGATGATCTTGCCCATGTTAATGAGCTCCTCCATCCGGTGGGCGCCCCAGCCGGCCATGCGGGCCATGGCAAAGAGGGGGGTATAGAGCTCCTGGGGCAGATCCAGCATATGATAGACGAACCCGGAGTAGAAGTCCACATTGGCCGATACGCCCTTGTACATCTTCCGCTCGCCCGAGATGACCTCGGGACCCAGGCGCTCCACCAGGGAGTAGAGCTGGTATTCCTCCATGCGCCCCTTCTCCCGGGAGAGCTTTTCCACCATGCCGTGGAGAATGTTGGCGCGGGGATCGGACAGCGAGTAGACCGCGTGTCCCATACCGTAGATCAGACCGGACTTATCAAAGGCCCGCTTGTCCAGCAGGGCCTGGAGATAGGAGCGCACCTCGTCCTCATCCTTCCAGTCCCGGACCACCTGCTTCATATCCTCAAACATCTGGATGACCTTGATGTTTGCGCCGCCGTGCCGGGGGCCCTTCAGAGAGGCCAGGGCGGCCGCGATGCAGGAATAGGTGTCCGTCCCCGAGGAGGTGACCACATGGGTGGTAAAGGTGGAGTTGTTGCCGCCGCCGTGCTCGGCGTGGAGCGTCAGACAGATGTCCAGCACGTGGGCCTCCCAGTAGGAGTAGGCCGAATCGGGCCGCAGAAGGGCCAGGATGCTCTCGGCGGTGGAGTGCTCTGGCTGAGGCGCATGGATATAAAGGCTGCTGCCGCTCTTATAATTGTAGGCCTGATAGCCGTACACCGCCAGCATGGGAAAGACCGCCAGCAGCTGGAGACACTGGCGCATCACATTGGGGAGCGAGATATCGTCGGCGTCCTCGTCGTAGGAGGCCAGGTTGAGCACGCTCCGGGCCAGGGAGTTCATGATGTCCCGGCTGGGGGCCTTGAGGATGATGTCCCGCACAAAGTTGTTGGGTAGCGTGCGGTAGTAGGAGAGCTGCCCGCGAAACTCCCGGAGCTGCTGTTCGTTTGGCAGCTTGCCCAGCATCAAAAGGTACGCGGTCTCCTCAAATCCATAGCGCCCCTCTTTCAGCGCCCCCTGCACCAGGTCCTCCACATTGATCCCCCGGTAATAGAGCTTTCCTTCACAGGGAACGCTCTCCCCGTTGACCACCTGCTTGGCCACAATATCGGAAATCTCCGTCAGACCGGCCACAACGCCCTTGCCATTCAGGTCCCGCAGACCGCGCTTGACGTCATAACGCACGTAGTCATCCGGGTCGATGCAGCTGTTCTCCTGGGTCAAGGCCGCCAAACGCCGGATCTCTTCGGTCACAACGCTGTAATTCGGATTGCTCGCCATACAAAAGCCTCCATTCTATGCGCACTTTTCCACGACACCATACACTTTTGTCTCTCATAGCGCAATTGTTTGAGGCTTATTCTAGCATAAAAATGTTACTATATTATGAATGCTCATGTAAATTTTCCTGCAAAACCGTTTCACCGCCCCGCCGTCTCCTCCAGGCCGAGAAAGTCCCGGATCTCCTCCATGCGCCCCATGGTCTGGTCATAACCGGACTGCCAGAGGGCGCGGATCTTGTCCACATCCCGCTCCACCCGGGAAAAGCCCCTGGTATTCTCGGGCGCCAGCAGCAGGACCTTCCCCTCCCGCTCCAGGCGGAAGAGCTCCTCCCGGTCGGCATTGTAGGTCTCGGCCCGGCGGCGCATGGTCTCACAGAAGCGGGGATACTTGTGATAGCGCAGGTCGATGAGGTGCTGGAGCCTCTCCGGCTCCCGGCGGTAGCTCCGCTCCCGGGTGAGGACCACTACCACCCGGTCACACCCCTGTTGGAAGGCCCGCCGGAAGGGGATGGCGTCGGCCGCCCCTCCGTCCAGACACTTGATCCCATTCAGCTCATAAATGGGGAAGAGCAGCGGCATGGCACAGGTGGCCTGCAAGAGCAGAAACTGGTCATCCCGGCGGGGGAGCTCCAGATACTCGGCCTTTCCGGTCTCCAGGTTGGTGACCACGGCCTCCGCTTTCCCGGGCCAGGCGGCAAAGGCCTCATAGTCAAAGGGGACCAGGCGGTTTGGGATCTCCTCGTAAGTAAAGCGCAGGCCAAAGTAGCAGTGATTGCCCGGCCGGAGGAGGTTGCGCTTGCTCATATACCGCTTATCATTGGCGTACTGGGTCAAAATCTCCAGATTCCGCCCAAACTGCCCCGAGAGATAACTCACCCCGTAGGCGATCCCGGCGGACACCCCAATTACATAGGAGAAGTCCACGCCGCCCCGCAGCAGCCCGTCCGTCACGCCGCTGGAAAAGATGGTGCGCAGCGCCCCTCCCTCCAATACGATTCCCGTTTTCATCGTTTCATTCCTTCTTTCCGTCATACCGCCGGGATCGTCATACAGACAGCAGAGGTCTGGCCCGACGTCCCCTCCCCTTGTTGCTGTCCATCCCAGTAGGACAGCACACCAACCAGAAGCGCCAGCAGGACCAGGACCAGGATGATTGGAAGGCTCTTCCGATATTTCATGAGGTTCCCCCCCTCCTTTTGTTACATCCGCCGGGTGCGGAAACAGAAGGTCAGAGCAAAAAAGAGCGCCAGATAGAGGGTAATGCACGCGCCGGTGGAGGCCCCCACCTGATAGGAGGTCAGCAGACCCGCGACCCCCGCCGCCAGGGCGCCCACCACGGAGAAGAGATGATACTGCCGCAGGTTCCGGGCCAGATTCCGCCCCGCCGCCGCGGGCAGCACCAGAAGAGAATTGATGACCAGCAGGCCCACCCAGGTCATGGACACCGTCACCACCACCGCGATGGCAACGGAAAAGACGCTCTCCTGCCAGAACGCCCGGATGCCCCGGCTGTCGGCCAGGGACGGGTGGACCGAGGCGAGCATCAGCTGGTTGAAGGAGCACACCCACAGCACCGCCACCACCAGCAGGATGGCCGCCAGCAGGCCGATCTTCCCCGGCTCCACACTCAGGATATCGCCCACCAGGAGGGCGTTGAATTTTGTAAAGCTTCCCCCTCCCAGGGTGGCGATGAAGATGCCCAAGGCCACCGCCGTGGAGGAAAAGACTCCGATCACCGTATCGCTGGCCAGACTGGTGTGCCGGCGCACGTAGGTGAACAAGACGGCGAATACCGCCGCAAAGACCACCGCGCACCACATGGGCTCGGCCAGGCCGCACAGGGCCCCAATGGCGATCCCGGTAAAGGCCGAGTGGCCCAGCGCGTCGGAGAAGAAGGACATCCTGCTCTCCACCACCATGGTGGAGAGCAGGCCGAAGAGGGGCGAGATCACCAGGATGGCCAGCAGGGCGTTTTTCATAAAATACATGCTGTCCGGCCGCGCCCACTCAAAGGGGAGCAGCTCCACCAGGGCATACCACAGCTCCATGTTATACCCCCTCCTTTCGCAGATCCAGATGGAACACCTCACGGAACTCCGGCGAGGTGAGGACCTCCCGGGGCGGGCCCACCCGCAGCACGCTGCTCTTGAGGAGGACCACCTTGTCGGCAAACTGCTCCAGGGTGGCAAAATCGTGGGTGGAGAGGAGAATGGAGAGATCATAGCTGCTCCGGATCTCATCCAGCATGTCCAAAAGCTGCCGCTCCCCGTCGATATCCACGCCGGAGAGTGGCTCGTCCAGGATCAGGATATGGGGCAGCGGTTCCAGCGCCAGGGCCAGCAGCACCCGCTGAAGCTCTCCCCCCGAGAGGGCCCCCAGGCGCTTGTCGATGAGGGCGGCCCCGTGGACCCGCTCCAGACAGCCGCGCACCCGCTCCCGCAGCCTGCGGGGCGTGGGCAGAAAGACCGGCCAGTCTGAGATGGCCGCCGCGAAAAAGTCCAGCACACTCACCGGGTCCCCCCGGTCAAAGCTGGGGCTCTGGGGCACATAGCCGATGAGGGGGCGGGTCTGGCCCCCGCCGGCCTGCTGAAAGTCGATGCTGCCGCTGTGGCCGATCTGTCCCAGGATGGCCCGGAACAGGGAACTCTTCCCCGCGCCGTTGGGCCCGATGAGGGCCACGATCTCCCCGCAGTGGAGGTGGAAGCTCACATCGTGGAGGATCGAGTCTCCGCCGATGTCCACCCCCAGCTTGTCCAGCCGGAGGCAGCAGGCGCCCCTGCACCCCTCCCCGGCATTCTGATGTTTCTGTACGCTCATGCAAGTGCCTCCAAAATGGTCTCAAGATTGGATTCCATGGCCTCCAGATAGGGGTCCAGGCCGCTCCCCTCTCCACTCATGATCATGGTGAGGGGGGCGCTGGCCGCCCCCGTCTCCCGGGAGAGGGCCCGGGCCGTGGCGTCCGAGCCGTTGACCTCAGTAAAGACCGCCGGGATCTCCTCCGCGCGGATGAGCTCCACCAGCTCCTTGAATTCCCGGGCGGAGGTCTCGCTCCCCTCCTCCTCCTCAATGGCCCGGAGGATGTGCAGGTCAAATGCCTCGGCAAAATAGCCGAATCCATCGTGGAACGTAATAAGCTCCCGGCTCTTCAGGCCGGACAGGGCCTCCCGCCCCTCCTCCGCCAGGGCGCACAGCTTCTCTTGGGCTGCCTGGGCGTTGGCATAGTACGTCTCGGCGTGGTCCGGGTCCCATTGGGCCAGGGTCTGGGCGATGGTCTCCGTCATCACGGCGGCCCGCTCCGGGTCCATCCAGATGTGGGGGTCATATTCGCCATGGTCATGCCCCTCGTGTTCCTCATGGACATGGCCCTCCTCATCCTCGTCCAGGTGGCGCAGTTCCACCCCGGCGGAGCAGTCCACCACCGGCGTTCTGGACGCGGCCACAGCGGACGCCATGAAGTCCTCCATCCCCACGCCGTTTTCCAGGATCAGGTCTGCCCTGTCCAGGGCCTTCATATCCCGGATGGACAGGGTATAGTCGTGGAGACAGCTCATAGGCTGATTCACCACCGGCACCACCCGGATCTCTTCCACGCCCTCCGCCACGGCGGAGGCAAAGCAGTAGACCGGCCAGGTGGTGGCCGCTACGGTGGGCAGGTCCTGCTTCCCCTCCTCCACAGACGCGCAGGAGGACAGCAGGAGTGCGCAGGCCGCCAGGCCTGCCAGGTAAGTTTTTTTCACGCAAGCACCTCAGAATCTAGGTCTTATATGGAATTATAGGGATTTATAACACTTTATTATATCCCATCTGCTCGGATTTGTAAAATCCTGATTTGTGCTCCTGCGCTTCGTAAAGCAAAGATATATTAGTTGTCGGTGCAAGAATTGGTCATGTCATCGAAAACATGATTCATAAAAAACGGAGAACCCCATTTGCAACCCGGAAGCCGGGTTATAAATGGGGTTCTCCAATTTATACAGTTCCCAAACGCTTATTTTTCATACCCACGCAGAAGATCAAGCAATTTCGCGGCATGCACCGCTTCATCTTCCGCAAACTGGGAAAACAGTTTGGCAAGTTCCTTGTTCTCTTTCTCTAGTTCATGGGCATAGGCCTGATAGTCCCGCACAAGTTCAGTTGAATTTTGCCAGGCTCTGAGCACATGGTCGCGGTCGGTAATTGTAAAACCATTTTTGTTATCCATGATAAATACCTCCTAATTTTGCTCCTGCTTTAGTATCTCCAGCATCAGTTGCCGTTTATTCATCGGCGGCAGGCAGGAGTGCCCTCGGCACACATAGAAGGTGGTTTTATCGTTCAACAGCTTATATCCTTCCAATGGGCGGTCCAAAATCTTGACTATGGCGTCAGAAGGCACCGCAAACGGAAGGTCGCTCAAGTCTTCCCCATTTGGGACCACGGTGATGAGAACCGGTGGTTCTAAAAAATCTGACAGCGCCATTAAAAACATGGAAAATCCAGCCGGAGATCGTTCCGCCTCTCCTGCCATATAGGCAAGCTGTTTGTTTCGGATGTTCTCCAGGTTCGCATCCGGAAGCAACGCATTCAGACGCACAAGAACATATGCTATGAGAGAATTGCCGCTTGGGAGCGCCCCGTCATAGCATTCCTTCGGGCGAAAAAGCAGTGTCTCGTTATCCGGGCCGCTAAGATAGAAGCCGCCATGCTCCGAGTCGTAATACCGGATGACAGTCTCCTCGGTTAACTCCACCGCACGGCGAAGGAATGTGCGTTCGAGCGTGACATCATACAGCGAAAGCAGCGCAAAAATATAGCTTGCGTAATCATCCAAAAAACCGTGCTCACTCAGCTTGCCGTTCCGGACGCTTACAGAAAGCGTATTCTGGCTGCACAGGTTGTTTTCTATAAACTCCTGCGCTCTTTTTGCCGCTTCCAGATAGCTCGGATTTTGGCTGCACTGGTATAGCCGGCACAGCGCCGCAATCATGAGCGCATTCCATGCCGTCAAAATTTTGTCATCGGTATGCAGATGGGTGCGTCCCCGCCTGTATTCCCGCAGTACCGGAAGAACGTGGTCTAAACGCTCATCTGTCAGACTTTTTGCGTGGAGCAGATTGGGAATGCTCTTACCTTCAAAGTTCCCCGCTTTTGTAATGCCGAACCGCTCACAAAAAGCGGCGCCGTCGGCTTGCCCCAACAGCCCGATAATTTCCTCCGGGGTAAATACATAGTATTTCCCCTCCTCACCATCACTGTCCGCGTCCTGGGCGCTGTAAAACCCTCCGTTTGGAGCGGTCATTTCCGTAAGAACATAGGATGCTGTTTTTTGTGCAACTTCCAGATAAAAGGACCGCCCCGTGAGCTCATAGGCTTTGCAGTAGGCGAGCATCAGCAGAGCGTTATCATAGAGCATTTTCTCAAAGTGCGGAACAAGATAATAACGGTCCGTGGAATATCGGCAGAATCCGTATCCGATATGATCAAATATCCCGCCTGCATACATCTTCTGAAGGGTTATTTCCGCCATGTTCAAGGCCTGGCAGTTTCCGTGCTTTTCGTATTGCTGCATCAAAAACAGAAGGTTGTGTGGCGTGGGAAATTTCGGCGCGCCGCCAAAACCGCCAAATAGCGCATCAAAGTTCTGCGTATACCATTGCAGGGCAGCGTCCAGTAAAGCCTCATCCGCCTGTGACGCAGGGGCGTGGCGCTGGTTTAATGCCTCCGTGATTTTGTCCGCAGAGCGAAGAAGTGCGTCCCGTTCGCTCTTCCATTTCCGGTGAATGATGAGCAGCAGTTCTTTGAGCCCGACCGATCCATACCGGGCAGTCTTTGGAAAATAGGTCCCCGCAAAAAAGGGTTTCTGATCTGCGGTCATAAAAATACTGGCAGGCCAGCCGCCGCTCCCGGTGAACGCCTGACAGACCGCCATATAAATACCGTCAATGTCGGGGCGTTCTTCTTTATCTACTTTAATGGACACATAGTATTTGTTTAGGATATCCGCAATTTCATGATCCTCAAAGCTCTCATGCGCCATTACATGGCACCAGTGGCAGGTGCTGTATCCAATGCTCAAAAAGACGGGCTTATCCTCCGCCCTTGCTTTGGAAAAGGCCTCCTCGCTCCATGGATACCAGTCCACCGGGTTTTCCGCATGCTGGAGAAGGTATGGGCTTGTCTGATGTTTCAGATGATTGCTCAAATCCTCACCTCAGTTTTTCAGATTGCCCGTCGCCGGGCTGTCAATCCGCTTTCCGTCCCTGGTAAAGCGGGAGCCGTGGCAGGGGCAGTCCCAGGTGTGTTCGATGGGATTCCATTTCAGCGCACAGCCCAGATGGGGACAGCGTCTGGGAGCGGGCGTCAGCAGGCTGACCACAGCCTCAACCCCATTGACGGCCAACTGGGGATGAAGGATGGAACGAGAGGGGGAGAATACCTCCTCATACGGGTTTTCCTTCTCTTGCACAAGATCGCTGAGAATCATAGCGGACACCATGGAAGCGGTCATCCCCCACTTGTTGAAGCCAGTCGCCACATATAGATCTCTGGTCGAGGCGGAATAGCGCCCGATATACGGGACGCCGTCCAGGCTCATACAGTCCTGCGTGGCCCAATGGGATCGCTCCTCCGCCTGCGGGTAGTGCTGCTGGGCAAAATCCCGCAGTTCCCGCCATCCGCCGCCTTTTTTACCAGTGCGGTGATCTCCACCCCCGACAAGCAGCAGGTTTTCGTAATTTCGGAAGGACATACCCGCCTGCGCCTCGTCCAAATACATGCCATTCACGTCCGGCGCGTTTTGGAGGGCGATGACATAGGAGCGGTGCTGGTACAGCTTGAGAAAATAACTGCCATGCTTATTGAGAAAAGGAAAGTGGGTGGTCACAACGATCTTCTTGGCATAAATCCGGCCGTGATTTGTCACTGCCGTGGCGCCTATCAGCTCCCGCACCCGCGTGTGCTCATAAATGTGCAGGCCCTTTACAAGGCCGGAGACGAATTTCAGGGGATGGAACTGCGCCTGATGCGGAAATCTGACCGCGCCGGCAATAGGAAAGGGAAGCGGGAGCTTGTCCGTAAATTCAGCTGGAAAGCCCAATTTTTCCAGAGCGCGCAGCTCCCGCTCGGTCTTGCGCCGGTCGCTCAACGAGTAGGTGTAGGCCGCCTTTTCCTCAAAGCCGCAGTCCATACCCCGGCACAACTCCCGGTATGTTTGAAGCGCTTTCTCATTGGCGGCAAGATATTGCCTTGCCCGCTCGATGCCAAACTTTGAAATCAACTTGTCATAGATCAGCCCGTGCTGACTGGTGATCTTGGCGGTCGTATTTTTCGTGATGCCGCTGCATACGGTTTCCGCTTCCACCAGCACATAGGGAACACCGGCGCCGTGCAGCTGATAGGCACACAGAATGCCCGCCATACCGCCGCCGATGATCAGCACATCCGTGTTCCGATCTCCGTCCAGAGCCGGAAAGCCCACTTGCTCCCAGGTTTGCTCCCATAGTGATCCCATATCCTTCTCCCCATGATGATTTTGATGATAGTGTGGTCCAAACAGAGAAAAGTATGTATTTTCTTGCTTGCCTTGTCGGCCCCTTTTTGACGCTTAAAATGCCAGCCCTCCTGTTCCGCAAGGAAAGCATCGTTCCGCACCGGATAAGTTCCGCGGACACCGCAGGCCAAAGCCAGAGCTTATCTGGAACTTTATCGGGAAACCGGAGCAGAACGAGGACAAACAGGCGCTCGAAACGCAGAGAAACCGCAGAACGGCAGAGTCTTTTGACCATGCCGCCCCGCGGTTCCTAACGTACCGCCCTTTTCGCAGATGTCTTTCTTTTTGTTTTCATCCGGCGATCTTGTGTCGCTTCTTCTCTGCCGCTATAAACAGCTTCCAGTTGTCCGCGCAGCGCTGGGTCAGCGTCCCGGCGCAGATGGCAAGGGACATGCGATCAGTTCTTTTTGCTCCGCCAGTCCGGATCGGTCTCGGTACTGGAGGCGGTAGCGCGCTCCAGCTGCCAGACCACCTCGCTGTAATAGCGCGCCGGCACCTGGCCCAGACAGAAGATGTTCTCCTCCTTGGGCGCGTCATAGCAGTAACTGCCCCGTTTCACAGTGCCAGCCCTATAAAAAACGGCATCGAATACGGTGACCGCCTCGTTCTCTCCCCCCACAAAGCTGCCGGAGAAGTTCAGCTCCACGCCCATGCCCACGGCGGGGTCCTCCCGGTAGAAGGTGAAGAACCCCCCGGCGTCCACCACGCTGCCACGGTACCAGCCCATGCCCTGAAGCTTTCCCGTGAGGGACAGCGCGTTGAGTATACGGCCGGCCACCGTCTCCAGGGCGGTGGCCTGGGCCCTCTCCGCCGGGATGTGGTAGATAGGCCGGGAGAGCTGGTCGATGCTCTGGGTGATCTCATAGTCCCCCAGCTGTTCTTTCCAAGCCGACAGAATGTCCGCCTCCAACTCGATGGGGTGGACCAGGCCGATGCTGACCCTGTCGGGGATGGTGTATTCATCCTCGTCCGCCGTGTTAAAGCTGCCGTCCTCCATGTAGCGGAAGGTCTCCTTCAGCGCTCCGCCTTCATAGACGCCCCAGATGAGGCTGATGGCAAACTGGTGCATCACCGGGTTTTCCACAAACAGTTTCCGCCACGCCTCGCCGTCCCAACACCGCTGGGCGGAGAGGGCCAACTCCAGCCGGGCCCGCTGGGCGGTGACGGTGGTCTTGATCTGCTTTTTCAAGGTCTTGTACGCCTCATAAGCAGCGGCCGCCTTCTCCGCGTCATCGGTCTTGCCGGGGGCCGGCATGGACTTCACCGCTTTGCCCGCCTCCGTGATCACCGCCAGTTCCAAGGTGGGGGTCAGGCGGACCGTGAACTTTCTGGGACCGTAGTCGAAGACCCGGGTTCCGTCGGGAGCGAAGTCCAGGGTGGGCACAATGCGGTCGGCCAGCTCCTCCGCTGTGATCCCCAGCTCCTGGGCGGCGCTCTCCAGCGCAGCGGCGGCCGCCGCCTTTACCTGACGAAACTTGAACTTCCGGGAGATGCTGTCCACCGCCACCAGAGCCGCCGGGTCAGGGCTGACGGAGAGGGCCGCCACAGCGTCGCAGGCGATGGCGCCCCGCGCATTCTGGGGCCATTCGTTGACGGCGTGAATGAGTTTTGGGGTCATGGCCGCCCCACCGAACACCGCGGCAAAGGAGAGCACCCACTTGGTTTTGCTCTGGGCTCCCTTCTGGATCCACAGTTCCCACACCTCACAGGCTAGGGTCTCCAGATCCTTCCCCTCCAGGTCGGCGGCAAGGGCGGCGGCAGTGTCGCTGCGGCCTATGCGGCCCAAATCGGCATAGGCCGCAAAGAGAGCGGCAATCCGATCCTCCGAAGCCGCCGTGTGGGCCTCGTCTGTATGGCGGACCGTGGGCAGGGGCTGATCCAGGAGCCACTGAATCTTCCGCTTCTTCCCGCCCTTGAGCACCTGTGCGACCAGCTCCGCCGGGGCCTGTCCGCCCGCACCCACCGCAGCGGCGGGCGCACCCAGCAGGACGGTGAGCTGATCCATCACCTTGGCGTTCTTCTCCACGGTTAGGGCGTTCTCCAGGGCATCCCGGTACTTCTCCAGCCCAATGCCCCCCAGGACCCGAATGGCAAGGCTCCGCTGGGCGGCCTTCTTACCGGCCAGCATGGCCAGATAGTCCTTTTCCCAGTCAGAGTGGCTGATGCAGCACTCCACCAGAACCTCCTGGACCTGCTTGGACGTGTCCCCGGCACAGGCAATGAGGGCCTGCCGTCCGCCCTGGGCGCACTCCGGCTGCGCGGTCAGGGCGTCCAGCCCCTTCACCGCCATGATCCGGGCGGGGGCGGAGCCATTCCGCGCAGTGTCCGCCAGCGCTTCCAGCCCTTTCTGCGTGACAAAGTGCTCCTTCACCGTCTCCTCAATGAGTTTCTTGGCAGACTCCTGGTACCAGTTTTCGTACATAGTGACCAATACTGTGATGCAGTCCCGCACCGGGAGGCCGCCGGCAATCAGGGCATCCACAAAGGCGTCCATGTTCTCTTTCTGGTCCACGTTCATGGGGAAGGAGGCGGAGGTGCCGTACCCCATGCAGGTGAGGCAGGAGAGCACCACACACCGGCAGGCAAACTCATCCCAGCCAGCCATCTTTCGATAGCTGCGGAGAATATCCTGTACTTTGGGTAAGTAATAGCGGAATTCGTTGCGGATGGGTTTCAGAATGGCCGCACTGTCTGAGAAGCTCCCCTGACCGGCGAGATAGTCATGGACGATGGCCTGCTGCATCCCCTGGTCAAAGGTATGTTCCAGGACGGTTGTGATACGTCCACGCATCTGCGCCAGCCGGGCGGCATCTTCACCGCCCTTGGCGGCGGGCAGCAGGCGGCACAGGTTGGCGTATTCCTCCACGTCCGCACAACGCAGAGCCTCGTCGACAGCGGCATGGTACCGCCGGACCAGCTTTTTGGAGACCTCCAGAAGTTCAAGGCGATAGCCTTTTCCTATAAAGCGCAGCAGCGTTGCCGCCCCGCCGGGAATATGGGGCAGCACCTGATCCAGAAAGCTGACCTCCCAGTCATCCGGAAGCGCATAGAGTGTGCTCCACAGCGTGCCATAGGGGTCCAGACCGGCCATCACCCGAAGTGCGCAGGCCATGCGGTCGTCATGCCGGATGCCGAACATGGCGGCCGCCGCCATGCACTCTATGGCGGAGCGATTGCACAAGGGCCTGATGAAAATATCCTCCGGCGGCGTCTGCCACGCGGTGGGAACGGAGACCGACGGCACCGGGGCAGATCGGTCTCCTGTCCGCATATAAGCCTTCAGCATATCAACATCCCGGGCAGAAAGTCCGGCAGATATGCCGCTGCGGGCGATCCCATTCGCCCATGCCAGTATGATCTCTACCTGCTGTTCCAGCCGCATCCCTGATTTGGTGCGCTTTGCGTCCGGGGCCGCGCCCATGCGCTTCCCCAGCAGGCCCGGCTTTTTCTCCGCCGGAGCGGTATTGGCCAGCAGGACCCCGGCCAGCACCCCGTCCGCCATAGAGTTCTGTGCATCGGCGATCCGCTCCTCTGCCGCCAGAAGCACAGTGGGCGAAGTCCTGGCGATCTGGTGCAGCCGCTCCACCTGAGCGTATCCCGCTTTCCCCATGGCGGCGGCACACTCCGCATCCATGGCGGCGGCGGCCTCCTGTCCCAGGACCTCACACCACTGGCGGAAGATGCTGTCAGACGCCATTTTTCCGTAATGTTCCTCAAAGAGGGCGGCAAGGGCGGCGCTGCTCTGGCCAATGGCCCACAGGAGTTTGAGCACCTTGGCCTGATTTTTGGTCTGCTCCGGAGCGGTCGCTTTCTTCAGCAGCGCGCAGATATCCTGCCGCTTCTGCCAGCTGACGGAGGGAAAGACCTGGCGCTCCGCCTCTTTCAGCAGATCGTCGTCGGTTGCCTCCCCCGCCAGATAGGTTCGGGCCAGCGCCTCGTTTTTGGGCGTCAGGCCCCAGAGCTTGGAAAGCCGTTCCAGGGTGTCCGGTCTGCCCAACGTGTTTGGTTGAATGTTCATGTGAGGTCTCCTCCCTCTCTGTCTTGTTCCGGATGCTGCTGCCGCTCCTGCCAGCCGCGCAGGATCTCTATTTCCTGCCACCGCTCCCGGCAGAGGGCGATGTAGTGTTCCGCCTGAAAGATGACCTCTATCAAGGGGTCGTCCCGCTTATTAAGGGCGTGGGTGCGCTCATTCAGCAGATCGGATAACTGTCTCATCAGCGCGTGCCCGGTGTGGAGCCCACAGGCCTCACACTGCTCCGCCAGCTGTCCAAAGTCCGCCGCACTGTCCCCGGCGCCGGTGTCCAGACCCGTCTGCAAAAGGTCGCTGAGGCGGGCCTCCATAGCGTTCAAACAGTGGTTCATGGCGTCCCCTCCCAATTTGTGAAGCATTCGATAGGATAGAGACACAGCCGGCCGTCTGCTCGGTAGAGCTCCCCAAAGAACACAGGCCGCAAATCAGGCTCCTGCTCCCACCGGCCAGCCAGCCGCTCCAGGGCTTCCACCACCGCCCTCTCTCCCTCCCGGTAGCGGACAGTGAGCCAGATATCCCGGCCCGCGCCGTCCAGCAGCCGCAGGGTGAATCGCTGCTCCACTCGGTCATATTCCTGCAGTTCCCCCCGGTGGGGCCGCAGGATCGCCAGCCGGTCCAGTTCCCCCAGACCGGGGCGGCTGCGGGGCAGCAGGGCGGAGAAATCCTCCTCCACCGCCGCCAGAGGAAGCACCAATCCCGGCGGAGTCTTTTGCAGCAGCGTCCCCCGGCATTGGGTGGTGGCGGAGAGGCTGCCCTCTCCACTGACCCGGGCGCCGGTGAGGTCGATGCGGCAGTTCCACGCCTGGCGCAGTGTCCCGGGCAGTTCCCAGAGAATGGCCTCTATGGGAACTGGCCGGCGTCTGCCCTCGTAAAATTGGGGGCGCAGATCCCGATAGGCGTAGTATCGGTGCTTCTGTGTCTCCCAAAAATAGTATACTGTCCCGGCATAGCCCCCGGCAAGGTCCACTTCCC
This sequence comes from Clostridiales bacterium, assembly GCA_018374635.1. Lineage (GTDB taxonomy): Bacteria > Bacillota > Clostridia > Oscillospirales > Oscillospiraceae > Pseudoflavonifractor_A. Next base: position 7,677 of record JAHAEW010000039.1, on the reverse strand, counting down.
GAAGTCCCAGGAGATAGAGACGCAGGTCGCCAACCCCCTGGTACTCTTCCCGGAAGGCGCCCGCCAGCTGCAGCGCCTCCGGTTCCGGGGCCGTCCGCAAGGCGGAGGCCAGCCGCCAGACGGCGGACATCCGCCGCAGCAGCGCTTCGGCGCGAAAGGCGGCGGAGCGGGCAAAGTAGCCCTGCAGTTCTCCATGGAGCCGGCGCATCGCTCGTTCCAGGGACGGAAGGGCGCTGGTGTGACACAGGCCCGCCAGCCGTTCCGCCGTTTCCAGGCTGGAGGCGGGCAGACGGGTAAGCCCCGCGCACATCCAGTCCGCCAGGGTCGCCCCCACGGCAACGCAGATCTCCCGGCGCTCCAACACGCTGCCGGTATCACTGCGGACAGCGGCCAGCAGGCTCTCCTCCGTTGCGATCCTTTGGCGCAGCTGCCAGGTGAGCAGGGCCTCCGCCTTGTGGGTGCAGAAGCTCCGGCTGTGGCAGGTGCAGCTGCTGTGCTCCAGAGGGCAGATGAACCGCACGGTGGCGGGAATCCAGGGCAGCTCCACTGTCACGGCGCTGCCCTCCCGGATGGCCGCCCTCTCACCAGAACTCTCCCGCTGCACCAGGGCGGATACCCGCCGCTCTCCCAACTGCCGGGTCAGCACCTGGGTGGGATAGGCTGAGAGCAGGGCGGTTAGTTCCTCCGCCACCCCGTCCGGCGGCTCGCCATCCGAGGGGACGGCCGCCTCCCCGGGCGGGGCGTTCTTCCGAGCCGCCTGTTCCTTCAGCCACAAAATGGCGCTCATCCGGTGGCGGCACATGGTGCTGCTGGGGCAGGTACAGGCGCTGCTCCCCAGGGGCGCGGTGATGGTGCATACCGCACCTCCCACAGACAGGGTAACGGCGTCACCCTCTATTTGTTTTACCTCCGGCTGGGCGGCGGACAGGTCCTTTTTCGCCCGGTTCACCGTACCTTTGTTGCAGAGCGCGATGAGATATTCCTCGTCCGCCGACAGCAGGGCGGCGGACAGGGTATGGGGGATCTCCATGTCCCGTCGCCTCCTCTCATGTTCTCATGATGCCCGCCATGAAATCCGCCAGGTGTTCCGGCGTCATGGCTCCCACATGGGCGCCCAGATCCGCCAGGGTCTGGGCAGTGGCCCGGTCATAGTCCGGGGATGCCTGCTCATTGAGCGCAGTGAGGGCAATGAGCCGCGCGCCGCTCTCCACGATGTCGTGGCAGGTGTGGCACAGGGCCTGCCGGGAGCCGCCCTCACACAGGTCGCTCACCAGCACCACCATGGTTCGCCGGGGCTCGGTAATAAGGCCCTGGCAGTATGCCATGGCTTTGGCTATGTCGGTGCCGCCGCCCAGCTGCACGCTCATCAGGGTCTCCACCGGATCATCCATCCAACCGGTAAGCTCCACCACAGCGGTATCGAAGATCACCAGATGGGTGGTGAGCATGGGAAGCTTTGCGAAAATGCCCGCCATCACTGCGGAGTGGATGATACTGGGCAGCATGGAGCCGCTCTCGTCCACCGCGATGATCACATGCCAGGGGTTGTGGCGCTGGACCCGGCCGCTGAAATAAATCTGTTCCAGAACCAGGCGCTGATTCTCACGGTCATAGTGGGCCAGGTTCTTGCGGATGGTGCGCTTCACATCCAAATTTCGCAGGGAGGGCACTGCACTGCGGCTGGCGCGGTCCAGCTTGCCCAGCGCGGAGCGGCGGATTTCATGCTGCATTTTGGCTGTCAGCTGGGCCGCCACCCGCTCTACGATCCGCCGGGCGGCGTCCAGCACCGGTCCTTTCATCATCCCCTTGAGACTTAGAATGGTCTCCAGCAATGCCTCATCCGGCTCCATCCGCTCCAGCGCCTCCCGGTCCGTGAGCAAGGCGGTGAGCTGATAGCGGTCCAGGGCGTGGCGCTGGAGGATCTCGGCCGTCTCCCGGGGAAACAGCTCCCGCACCTCGTTGAGCCAGCGGACCACCACCGGCTGGCTCTCTCCCTGCCCGCCGTCCCGGTCCCGGCGCACATCCGGCCCCGCCTCCCGGCTGTATAGGAAGTCCAGGGCGTCATCCATCCGGGCCAGCCGCCCATCTGTAAGGGAGATAGAAGGCTCCGCGCTCCTGCCCAGCACCAGCCGCCAGCGGTTGAGCGCCGCGCCATGGGTGATCATGCCTGGTCATCTCCTTTCTCATCCCGATTCGGTTCCCACTGCTCCAGCCGCTGCGCCGCCCAGGTGTCAATGGCCTCCCAGCAGGTATAGTCTGCCGGGGAAACCGCGATGTCCCCGGCCTTCAGCCGCTCCTCCCCGTGGAGGGCCGCCGCTTGGCGTCCCAGGCGGTCAGTTTCAGTGGGCGTGAAGTAGCTGAAGGCAAGGCGCAGCTGGGGCAGCAGGGTGACAAACTCCTCGTCCTCCAGTTCACACAGCAGCGCGTCGATGGCCGCCAGCTGAACACCGTCCACCAACAGCAGGTCCCGGGCGGTGCGGAAGAGGCCCTGGAGGAAGGCTGCGGCCCGCCGTTTTTGGTCATGAGTGCCCCGGAGATACCCGGCGGCCGTTTGCACCGCCAGAGCTTTCTTTTCCGGCGCGCCGCCGTAGAGAAGGCCCAGGGCCGCGCCGTGGAGGGCTGGGTGGATGGGGTCCTGGGCAATCAGCTCCTCCAGCGTTCCAAGGAACACCGCCCGCAGGTCGGCAAACGTTGGACAGGCTGTGATCTCATAGAGCAGCTGACAGCTCTCCTGAATGGTCTCCACCCCCCGGTCATCCACCGTGGACATGGAGGGCAGCATCTGCAAGATCCGGGCAAAGCACTGCCGCAGCAGGGCGGGATAGTTATAGCCGCCCCGCTCGCCGTACTGCTCCTGCCACCCATCCAAAGCGCTGATGGCGGCGCAGGCCCCGCAGAGGGAGGAGAATTCCCCGTCGGTCAGCAGCAGCTCCTCCAGCCGGTGGGCCATGGCGTCCGCCATGTCTCCCAGGCCCATGAGAAAGCCTTGCACCAGGAGTCTTGCCCCATCCACCGCCCGAGCAGCCTTCGCCATGCGACGGCGCAGCAGCTGGGCGCTTGCCTCCGCCATGGTGGAGCCCCAGACAGCGTGCTCCACCAGAGCGGTCTCCACCCCAGCGGACCACTGGCAGGCCCAGCGCTCCCGGATGAGGTTGCGCCCGGTGCCCCGCAGCAGGTCCGGCCCCTTGTCCCGCTTTGCATAGCCGCAGTTCAAAAACACGCTCTGGTGGAGAAAGCGGCTCTCCGCCCGGTGGCGGGCTTTGGAGAAGATCTCAAGGGTCACTTCCTGCCGGTCGGCGGAATCCTGCCGGAGACGGTATTTTCTGCACTGCCGGGCGAAGTCCTGCACCAGGGGCGGCACCAGGTCGCCGCGGCACAGTTCGCCCACCCGGTTTCCCGTATTGATTTCCCGGAGGAGGCGCAGCGGTTCACATCCGGCAAGGCTTGCCTCCCCCTTCACAAAAGCGCTCAAAACACCGTCCTGCAGCTCATAGAGTCCGGGAGCCTCCTTGCTTCGCAGAGCGGCCAGGCCGCGGGCCTGCTGCAGGGCGCACCGCTCATCATAAGCGGAGATGGTCTCCCCCTTTGCCCGCAGCCGGCGGCCACAGCGCACCATGGTATCCAGCACCACACTGTCCCAGGCCTCTGCCGCGTCCGTCCCCTCCTCATGGAGCCGCTGCCAGAGTTTTCGATAGAAAGCGGGCGCGGGCATGCCGCTGGCATAGCCGGATAGGGCGTCCGCCGCCGGTTCGGAATAGCGCACGGGATAGACAGTCTGGCTGTCCTTGGGGATTTGAGGGCGTTCTTCCGGCTCCCCCTCCGGATGGAGAAGGCCCCACAGGTGGAAGCCGCCGGCCACCACCAGGATCTTTCCATAAGACTGCCCGGCCTCCCGGATGCGCCGGGCCATATGGGACTCCCGGGCCAGGCACCCATCTGCCTCCATTTCCCAGCGGGGGGTGTTCTCCCGGGCCAGCAGGCACCAGGCGTTCACCTGCCGGACAAATTCCTCCGTAGACAGGGAAATTCCCCGGCTCTCGTACCAGCGCTCCCAGAACTCCTCGAAGTCCCGGGTCCCCGTTTTCTCGCACACCTTTTTCCACAGCAGCTCCGGAGCGAGAAAACTATCGCTGGCATAGCTGACCGCGGCTTCCTCCTTCCGCAGCCCGGCTCCGGACCGGGTGGCCGCCAGGATCTCGCCGTAGGGGAGATCCATAAACCGGGCCGGAATGCCCAGACGCCCCGCCAGCCGCAGCGCGGCCAGCTCCGGCGACTGATCCAGGAAGGGATAGTAGCAGGCGTGGTTCTCCGGCGGCAGTTCACTCGCCGGAGGTTCCGCAGCCCGCAGAAGGCCCGCGTCATCCCGGTAGGCGTAGTACAGCGCCACCGGCGCCTTGGTCTCCGGGCTTGCCAGGATGGAGATGAGTTCGTTGGCGTTCTCCGGCCCCTCCACCAGCACCAGTTCCGGCCGGTACCGCTCCATGGCTCGCTCCAAGTGCCAGGCGCAGGCAGGAGAATGGTGGCGCACCGGGTAGTAGAGCACCGGCGCGCCGTAGTCAAAGGGGATCACCTCAGCCGTTTTCCCGCCTCGTAAAACCGTTTCCATGCTCCGCCCTCCCCCTCTGCCTTTTTCTGCACAATGGTGGAGAAATACTCCCGGACGGCCGCCAGCTCCTCCCGGGATTCCTTGGCCACCGCGCCCACCAGGTTCTCCGCCAGGGCACGTTCATCCAGATGCCGGGCCTGCTCCGGCCCACCGTAGTACCAGGCGCTCATGAGGGTCTGGTAATAGACGGAGACGGCCTCGGCGGTGCTCATAACGGCAGCGGGCTTTTTCAGCCGCGTCCCCTCGGCGGAGATGCCCTGGCGCAGCTCATGGTAGGCGGTAGCCAGCAGGGTGGCGGCATCCTCGTCCAAAGGCGCGGAGATCCCCGCACCCCGGGCCATGGCCTCCACCTCATCCAGGATGATTTGCTTTTCCAGGGCCACATCCCCCACGGGCTGCACCGTCTCAAAGCTGAAACGGCGCTTGAGGGCACTGGACATCTCGTTGACCCCCTTATCCCGGGTGTTGGCCGTACCGATGACATTGAAGCCGGGGCGGGCAAAGAGAAGCCCCCGGTCCCCAAGCTCGGGGATGTTCATCACCTTGTCGCTGAGCACACTGATGAGGCAGTCCTGCACCTCGGCGGGGGTGCGTGTGATCTCCTCGAACCGGGTGAGGATGCCCTTCTCCATCCCCACATACAGGGGCGAAGGCACCAGCGCCTCCCGGCTTGGCCCTTTGGCCAGCAGCAGGGCGTAGTTCCAGGAATATTTGATCATGTCCTCGGTGGTGCCGGCGGCGCCCTGGACGGTGTTGGTGCTGCACCCGCTGATGGCGGCGCTTAAAAGCTCGGAGAGCATGGTCTTGGCGGTGCCCGGCTCTCCCACCAGCATCAGCCCACGGTTGCCTGCCAGGGTGATGATACACCGCTCCACCAGGGCGTCATTGCCGTAGTACTTCCTGCGGATGGTCACCGGCTCCCCGTCCAGTTCCAGGGGCTGTCCCTTCGGTGTGCCCAGGATAAAGAGGCGCACTGCCCGGGGGGAGAGCTGCCAGTTCTCCGGTTTGGGGTTGTTCCGATCCCAGCGGGCCAGAGAAGCCAATTCATCGGCGTACCGCTGCTCCGCTGTCTGGCGTAAAATCGTCTGTTCCATGTAATCTTCTCCCTCTCCTCAAAGCCGCTCTAGCGTACCGTCATAGCCGAAGCCGCTGGTATTCGGCAGGATCTCTGTCATTTCGTCCCATCTTCCCATCCATGCCCGCAGATCAATTCCCGCTCCACCTCTTTGCAGGAACCACCCACGGTGGAACAGCGGCGGCCGTAGATGGTGAATTTTTCTCTCATCAATACAGCCTCTGATTACAGGCTTTAAAATAGGGCAACTTTACTATTTTATTATATCATATCATTCGCTTTCTTTGGAAGAGAGATTTGCCCCTCAGCCCGATTTGTGGCGTTGCCTGCCGGATGCCACACACAGACGATCCTGAAATCACCGCCCTCCACCTATATCGGTCTGCGCAGATGATCGCAGCCCGTCTGGGGACGGCGTCTCTCTGTGTCCGATAAAAAGGATCGGCCGTACTAAATAGTACAGCCGATCCCTTTATTTGCCGTCCGTAATCCGGTGCTCCCACCACTCCGCCGCCGCCTTTTGATGAAATGCGCCCCCAGTCGCAGGGCGCCTGCTGGTTGGATACCTGCCGGGATATTTTATATCGTCGGACTCAGGCCGGAGAACCGAATACCCCGTTTTAACGGCAGCGCCGCTTACTTCCCAATGCTAACAGCGCTGCGCCAGCTGCCAGCAGGAGCACCTGAGTCACGACCATGGCCTCCGGCAGCGTAAATGCCGGGTCAAGCGTCTCCAGCGTGAGCGGATAGGCTGTGAAGAAGCTCCCATTCCACAGTCCCAGAACCTCCGGCAAGGGCAGGACTGCCAGAAGAACGGGGGCTGCCATCCAGACATATGGCAGCCAGGGCCGCAGTTGCCCAAGCACCCATCCGCTGCCCAGGGCGAACACCAGAGGAGGCAGGAGGGTCACCAGCGCGGGAAAGACCAGGCTCCCCCAGTCGTACCAGCCGAACATCCGCCCATAAAACACAGCCGCTTCCACGATACAGAGCAGCGCCAGCATGACCGTCCCCGTGAACGCGGCGGCGCACCGGGCCAGGGTATAGCGGGCAGGCCGCATGGGCGCGGCCTCTGTGAGCGCCGCCGCCCGCCGGGCCTTGTGGGAGGTAAAGAAGGTCAGAAAAAACAGCGCCCCGATCCACAGAAGCGGCAGCATCCGGGAGAGATAATCCCCAAAGCTCCAGGGGGAAAACGGCGCTGTGTGGGACACCCCCAGAATGGTCGCATCCCGCAGTACCAGGGCGCCGTAACAAAGCAGCACGGCGATCAGCCCCACAAAGAACTGATTCCACAGCAGCCGCCTGCACTCATAGCGATAGAGCTTACCCAAGGTTCAAATCCTCCTCCGTCAGCCCACAGGCGCTCAAAAATTCATCATAGGTGAGATAAGGGTACATGGGGTCAATCTCACGGTTGAACAGATCGTGGAGGATCTGGTCCATGGCGTCCTCACCGCCTACAAGCTGCTCCGCCTTCAGGAGCTTCAGCGGCATCTCGCTGTACCGCCGCATCCCGGACAAGCTGTTGGAAATGCGCAGACGTTCCGCTTCCGGCAGCATCTCCAGGTATTCGGGATGGCGCACATAGAAGTTCAGGTAATAGTCATCCACCTCCTGCTGCCACTGGTCTATGTAATGGGTCCGGGCATACTCCTCCCCATATAGTTCCTTGACGATGCGGTATGTGGTGTAGACGGTCAGGCCCTCGGCAGACCAGGGGCTGTCCGGCTCGGGAATATCAAACATATTGCCCAATCCCCACCACTGATGGACCAGTTCGTGAATCATCACCTCGCTGTCACCGCTGCCCTTTTCCGCACGGTTCAGATTGGCGGCGGTAAAGTCCGATTCATCCAACAGGCTGGCGCCGCCAGCAGCATATCCGCCGCCGGCGATCCGGCTTTGGATCAGCTTCAGCGTTTCGCCGCTGCCAAAGGACAGCGTTCCATAGTGCGCGGCGCAATACTCCACCACATCCCGCACCGCATCGGCCGCG
>JAHAEW010000158.1 GCA_018374635.1 Clostridiales bacterium | reverse complement strand
CTGACGCGCCGCTCTCTCGTCCTCCGTAGGGCGCGGCATCCCTGACGCGCCGCTCTCTCGTCCTCCGTAGGGCGCGGCATCCCTGACGCGCCGCTCTCTTTCCCGACGGCCCCAATCTGTCCGCTTCCGTCCGGCCCCGGCCCTTTCCTGCGATTCTCTCTGTAGGGCGGGGGCTTGCCCCCGCCGCCCCTCTTTTAGGCTCTCTCCGCCCGCGCCAAGCGCAGCTCTTCCGCCTGTTCACGATACAGCTCTGCGCGGCGCGGGCCTCCTCGACCTCGTCGCCGCACGCTCCAGAACCCTCGCCGCGCCGCTTGCGGCGCGGCTCTCTCCTTCCGCTGCGTCTCCTCTCCCCAGAAAAGTGCTCCGCACTTTCCCGGGGGCCCCGATCTGGTCTCCTCTGCCCGCGCCGGCACCCTTCAGCCCTCTTTGCCCTCTCGTGCCAATCGCAGCTCTTCCGCCTGCTCACGGTACAGCTCTGCGCGGGCCTCCTCGACCAGATCCTGGAGGTTGATATCCTCCCAGTCCACCGTCACCCTCCGGTCGAATCCGTGGAGGGCCAGCCACAGCTCGCAGATACGCTCCACCACAGGCTCCAGTCCCCGCCGAATGGCAGTGAGCTCGCTGGTCATCATGTCGGCCTGTTGTGTGCTCATCCGCTCGGTGGACGACCAGCTCAATCCCAACAGGAAGGGCGGTATGCCCGTCCGGGCCACGAGCTGTTCCAGAATCTGCCGCACCGGCACCTCGCTGTCCAGCACCTGGTTGTCCGCTCCGATCACCTTGATGTCCACGTCGCCCACGGCGACAAAATCGCGCACCCGGCCGTCCCGCCCCGCCTCCATGGCTGCGGACCACTCCCGGGCGATCTGGCGGCTGCGCTCCTGGGCCATGGACTGCTCCAGGGGCGCGTCCCCCGGCTTGTAGACCACCGCGAAGCGCACGTTGCCCATCCGCTCCCAGTTCATCCCCATCGCCTGGTAGATGTTCAGCAGGATTCCGGTCAGGAAGGGCATGGACCGCAGCAGACTCACGCCGTAGGGGCTGCCCACCTCCGGCTGAAAGGGGGTAAAGAGCAGCAGCTCCTGCCGGGGCAGCTCCCGGAGCTGCCCGTCCCCATCCCGTCCCCACAGGGTAAACTCCAGCGGCGACTCCCCCTCCCGAATCTCCACGTCCGCCGGGTTGCCGCACAGCACCGCCGCGATCTCCCGGCCCCGCCGGTCGGGGACGATCTCCCCCACCGCCCGGCCGAAGGTGAGCATGGAGTCCAGGTAGCCGTCCAGGAAGGACTGGATACCCCGCTGTCCGCGCCCGGTGTTCACATGCTGGAGGAACCAGTCCAGCCCCTCCTGGGCAGCGCTCTCCCGGCAGGACACCTTGACCCCGCCCGCCAGCCGCACCAGCTTGCGCAGGGCGGCGTCCACAATGGGGACAGCCTCCCGTATGCTCCGGTAGAGCTCCATCTCCCCCTGGCTCAGAGGCACATACCCGTCTAGCACGCCGAAGGGGTGCCGTCCCCCCTCCCGGAGCTGCACCGCCGCCCCGGCCCCGTTCTCTCTTTTCCTTGCAAATATACCCATGCTCTCCTCCCGTCCTTCGCCCTGGCGCACTCCGCGCTAAAACCGCCCCCGCTCCACACACAGGCCTCCAACGTACCCCCGCTCTCCCGCCGCAACACTGGCGGCAAAATAGCGGATGTCGTCCATGGCGTGGTCGTGGACTTTTTTTACCCGGTCGCCCCCGGCCTTCTCATCCCAGCAGTAGAGGGTAAACTCCCGGAGGGCGTCGGCGCAGCCCTGGCAGATCACCAGCCTCCCCCGCCGCAGCAGTTCGGCGGTGGTTCGGATACCGGCCAGCACGTCGTTGTCGGCCTTTTCCACCCGCCATCCCCGCCGGCGCAGGGTCTCGATAAAGCTGGCCGCCGACGGGTCGGCCACCACCTTCCAGATGGGCCGTCCCCCCGCCAGCCGCTCCAGGGCGTCGGCGTGCTCTCCGTCGGTTCTCTGCCGCCCCTCGGCCCGGGCGTCATAGTAGGACTCCGCCACCCGGTACCACACTCCGTCCCGCAGCCCCCACAGCCCCAGGGACGTGGGGTTGACCGTACCGTAATCGCAGGAGATGCACCACCGCTCCATGCCGCCCACCGGGACGGGCCTCGCCCAGCTCTCGTCGAAGAAATCGTATACCCGCCCCTGGGCGGCCACCCACTCCCCCAACACAAACCGCCGGTAGAAGGCGCCGCTGAAGCTGCGCGCGTACCGCTCCCGCACCTGAGGCGTCAGCGCCGGGTTATCCTCCATGGTGAAGTGGAGGTAGAGCGCCCGCCGCTCCTCCGCCTTTAAAATCCACTCCTTGTAAAACCAGTGCTCCGGGTGCTCCGGGTTGCAGGAGAACCACATCCGGCTCCCCGGCACGGAGCACCGGGCGCAGGCCTGCTCCACGAAGGAGCGGGGCATGAGGGCCGCCTCATCCAGCAGAACCCCCGCCAGCGTGATGCCCTGAATCAGGGCCGCGCTTCCCTCGTCTCTGCCGCCAAAGAGGTAGAAGGTGTTCTCCTTCCCGCCCAGCCGTACCGTCAGCCGGTTTTGGGATGCCTGCTCCCTCCACTGGAACCCCAGCGCCCCCAGCGTAGGCAGCACCTCCCGCAGCAGGTTGCGCCGCAGCGCCGTGATGGTTTTGCCGCACAGCCCGAAGGCCATGCCGTCGAAGCAGGCCGTGGCCCACAGGAAGAAGGCCAGCCCCATGCACAGGGTCTTTCCGCTGCGTACCGCTCCGTCGCAAATAACCGCCTCCCGGCTTTGCCCCTCGGCGGAACACCACCAGGTGAGCACACGCCTCTGCTGCCGGGAAAAGGCCCTAAACCGCATCGGCGCTCTCCCGCAGCGCCCGGAAAAACTCCTCCGCCCCGTCCTCCCGGCCGCCGGACAGCTCCACCAGCCGCTCCAGCACGGCCGCCCGATCCACCAGCTTCAGCTCCACCGCGCCGTTTCCGCTGCGCTTGAACTCCTTCAGCGCTCCCAGATCCAGCCCGTCGATCTCTCCTAGCTGTTCTCCGTCCAGGAACGCCAGCTTTACCGCGTCATTTACTCTGCAACCTGCCAGCCGCTCCATCCTCCGCAGCAGCCGTGCCCGCTCGTTCTTCACGCGTTTCCCTCCTCACCTCCACTCCGCATCCCCGAAAAAGTGGCCCATTTCCGTCCACCTTTCTTTTGTGTTTTTACTTTTTGTCTACCAAAAGTCTACCAGAAACGCCTTGGAATCCTTTGGGTTCCAAGGCGTTTTCACTTTTCCCGCTCCCGTATTGTCTACCAAACGTCTACCATAGTAACCTTTTGATTCTGTTTCCCCGCCTTTTATATCCCTATCCCCCGAAATGTGCATTGTTTCCTCCCCTGTAAGGGGCGTCATACGCCCCTCTGGCTCAAAATTCAGAAGGAGGAAATCCAAATGAGAAACCTCAAGCGGGCTCTCAGCCTGGCTCTGGCGGCGATC
>JAHAEW010000038.1 GCA_018374635.1 Clostridiales bacterium | reverse complement strand
AGTGTGTTTTCCGACGTACACGCCGCCGGAAAACACGATTTGACCCTCTTCCGCCGTCTGCGGACGGCGGAACTCTGCGAGGCTCTTGCAGCATAAATCAAAGAAATATACTTTATCGACAGTCTGAAACGCCCCCGGAAACCTCATTTCCGGGGGCGTATTTTACGCTTTCTGGGCGTAGCGGGCCAGAAACTGCCGGGTCCGCTCCTGGGAAGGCTGCTCGATGACCTGACGGGCCGGTCCCTGCTCCACGATGACGCCGCCGTCCATAAAGATGACCCGGTCGGCCACATCCCGGGCAAAGGCCATCTCATGGGTAACGATGACCATGGTGGTCTTTTTGTCGGCCAGGGAGCGGATCACCTTGAGCACCTCACCGGTGAGCTCCGGGTCCAGCGCGGAGGTAGGCTCGTCAAAACAGAGGATGTCCGGATGCAGGGCCAGCGCCCGGGCGATGGCCACCCGCTGCTGCTGGCCGCCTGAGAGCTGGTGGGGATAGTGCTCCGCCCGGTCGGCCAGTCCCATCTGATCCAGCAGGACCAGCGCCTCCTGCCGGATCTGGGCGAGGATCTCCTTCCGGTTGGCCTTGTAATCGCTCCGCTCCTGGGCCAGCAGCTCTTTGGCCAGCATTACGTTCCGCAGGGCCGTATACTGAGGGAACAGATGGAAGGACTGGAATACCAGGCCGAAATGGAGGCGCTTTTTGCGCACCTCGGCCTCCAGCTGGGTGCTCGGGTCGGCCGCGTCGAAGAGCACCTCGTCCCGTACCCGGATGGTCCCCTCGTCGGGCGTCTCCAGAAAGTTGAGGCACCGCAGCAGCGTGGTCTTGCCGGAGCCGGAGGAGCCGATGATGGCCATGGCCTTTCCCTCCTCCAGAGAGAAGCTGATTCCCTTCAGGACCGAGGTTTTACCGAACTTTTTCTGGATGTTTTCCACCTGCAAAATCGCCATATCCTCTCCTCCTTACACCCGAAAATAGTCCAGTTTTTTCTCGGTCCGGCTGAGCAGCAGCGTCACCACGCCGTTGAACACCAGGAAGAACAGTCCCGCATAGAACAGGGGCCAGATCATGCCCTTGTTGCCAAAGTCCTTGGCCAGCTTGATGATCTCTCCCACCATGATGAAGTTGGACAGGGAGGTATCCTTGACCAGGGTAATGATCTCATTGCCCATGGGGGGGACGATGCGCTTGACCACCTGGAGCAGCGTCACTTGGAAAAAGATCTGCCGCCGGGTCATGCCCAAAACCTGTCCGGCCTCCTGCTGTCCCCGGGGCACGCCCTGGATGCCGCCCCGAAAGATCTCGGAGAAATAGGCGGCATAGTTGAGCACGAAGGCCACCGACGCCGCCGTCATACGCGGGAGGATATTCCCCGGACTGAGGATGCCCGGCAGATAGTACACCACCGCCAACTGGAGCATCAGGGGGGTGGAGCGCATGATATACACATAGAGCCGGACCAGCCAGCTCAGGGGCTTGAACCTGCTCATCGTGCCGAAGGACACCAGCAGTCCCAGAGGCAGGGACAGGATCAGTGTAATGGCAAAGAGCTGGATGTTGAGCGCAAAGCCCTTCATCATGGTGATCGTAACGGTTCCAAAATCAAATGACATATGCTCTCTCCTCCGCCGCAAGCGGACAAGGGGCAGGGGCTTCCCCCTGCCTCTTCGTCCTCCGTCCTCTGGCGTAATTACTTCTGGTTGGCCAGCAGCAGCTCGCTCAGCTCATATTTCTCCGCCAGCGCTCTCAGCGTGCCGTCGTCCACCAGCTCCTGCATGGCCTGATTCACCTTTTCAGTGACATCGGAGCCCTTCCGGAAGCCGACGCCATACTCCTCCACCGACAGTTCCAGATCTGGGATGACCATCAGGTCGGAGTAGTCGCCCACACCGGCCAGGGCGTTGGCCAGAACAAAGTCCATGACCGCCGCGTCGGCCGCGCCGCTCTTGACCTCCAGCAGGGCATCGGTCTGCTTGACCACCGAGGTATAGGCGGCCTGGCTGAGGAACTCGTCGTTCTGTACTGTGCTCTCACCCGCGGAGCCCGCCTCCGCGTCCACCTTGGCGCCGGCCAGAGACTCGGTAGAGGTATAAGTATCCGCGTCAGCCGCGCGGATCACCAGCACCTGGTAGTTCTTGATGTAGGGATCCGAGATGGAGATGGCCTCCTCCAGCTCTGGCGTGATGGTCATGCCGTTCCAGATGCAGTCGATGTTCTTGGACTTCAGCTCCAGCAGCTTGGCGTCCCAGTTGATCTCTACAAATTCCGGCTCCACGCCCAACTTCTCGCACACAGCGGTGGCAAATTCGGTCTCAAATCCGGTCAGCTCCCCGTCCTCTCCTATGTAGTTCATGGGCTCAAAGAGGGTGTAGCCGATCTTCAGCTTGCCGTTGCCCTCCACGTAGGACCAATCGCTGTCCGCGCTCTGGGCAGGGGTGCCCTCGGGAGCGCCGCTCCCGGCCGGAGCAGGGCTGGAGGCGGTGCCGCCGGAGCAGGCGGTCAGGGACAGGCCCAGGGCAGCGGCCAGAGCCAGCGCAGAGAGTTTCCGTTTCATATCTAAATTCCTCCCATTGTCGTTTTTTCGCGGACAGTGTCCGGGTATCGTCCTATTGCTTTAGTATATTACCACAATAAAGTATTCTTGTGAAGGGGGTAACGCAAAAAATTTTTGCCGCCCCCTCCCCGGAGGACGATCCCTGCTTTCTCACTGCCGGAACGGACCTGCTCACGGCTCCAGCAGCGGACGGGCCCGCTCCCACTCCTCGGGGGAATTGGCGTTGAAGAGGCTGCGCTCCAGATCAAAGGCCGCAAGCTCCTCTTCCCCGACCTGCTCCACCTCCACAAAGGGGAAAAGACCCTGTACAAAGGAACGCCTGCCCGCCTCCAGGCTGCGGGTGATGGCGGGCAGGCAGCTCTTGCGGTAGAGCGCAAAGAGCGGCTCCGGCCGGCCGCCGCCCCTGCGGATGGTGCACACGTCCGCCTGTCCCATCCGCTCCGCCATCCAGCGGGCCAGCGCGGCGTCTCCGAAGGGCATATCCACCGCCGTGAGGAAGACCGCATCGGTCTCCAGTTCCGCCAGAGCGGCCTCCAGCCCCGCCATGGGTCCCGCGCCCGGATGCCGGTCCAGCAGGGCCGTCACGCCCGCCGGAAGAGGGCGCTCCCCCTCTCCCACCGAGACGGCCACCGCGTCGAATACCCCGGTCCAGCGGCCGATCATCCGCTCCAGCAGGGTGCCCTCCCCCACGGGGAGATTTCCCTTGTCCCGTCCCATCCGGCGGGATCTCCCGCCGGTCAAAATCACCGTTGTAATGTGCATATGGACCTTCCTCCTGTCCGGTGTAAACCGGTTTTCATTCTATCAGCTCTCTTTTCCGCTGACAAGTTTTTCCGGCGGCATAGAACGGACAAATCTTCCATATCCTGTTCTTACAGAAACCTGCGCATGATCGCTTTGATACGGGAGGTACTGTTATGAAACAACTGGCCGCGGCCCTGCTGGCCGCTTCTCTGCTCCTCTGCCCCGCCGGGGCGGTCTCCAGCGCGCCGCAGGCAGAGGCGAGCGCCGCCGTTCTGATGGAGAAGGAGACCGGGACCCTTCTCTATGAACAAAACGCCCACGACAAGCTGGAACCGGCCAGCGTCACCAAGGTCATGACCCTGCTTCTGGTGGTGGAGGCCATCGACGACGGCCGCCTGAGCCTGGACGACCTGGTAACGGTCTCGGCCCGCGCCGCCTCCATGGGGGGCTCTCAGGTCTATCTGAAGGAAAACGAGCAGATGACGGTGCAGGACCTGCTCAAGGCGGTGACCGTGGTCTCGGGAAACGATGCGGCGGTTGCCCTGGCCGAGCATCTCTCCGGCAGCGAGGAGGCTTTCGTGGCCGATATGAACGAGCGGGCCGCCCAGCTGGGCATGGCGGACACCACCTTTCTCAACTGCACCGGCCTGCCGGCCGCCGGGCATCTGACCAGCGCCTACGATATCGCCCTCATGTCCCGGGCCCTGATCGGACATCCTATGATCCGGGAATACTCCACCATCTGGATGGACTCCATCCGCAACGGGGCCTTCCAGCTCTCCAACACCAACAAACTCATCCGTTTCTACCCCGGGGCCACCGGCCTCAAGACCGGCTCCACCGATTCCGCGGGCTACTGCCTCTCGGCTACCGCCGAGCGGGACGGCATGGAGCTCATCGCCGTGGTCCTGCACTCCCCCACCTCGGCTCAGCGCTTTGACAGCGCCAAACGCCTGCTGGACTTCGGATTCGCCAACTACACCCTGGCCGACATCCATCCCAGTCAGGCCATTCCCCCGGTGGATGTGATCCTGGGCCGGAAAGAGCAGGTCCAGCCGGAGCTCTCCTCCTCCAGCCGGCTCCTGGTGGAAAAGGACCGGATCAACCAGCTCTCCACCCAGCTGGAGCTGTGTCAAGATGTGGAGGCCCCCGTGGAGAAGGGCCAGATCCTGGGACACCTGGTGGTGACCTTAGGCGGGGAGGAGCGGGAGCGCATTCCCATCGTCGCCTGCGAGGCGGTGGAGCGCGTCACGGTGCCCGGGATTTTCCTGGATTTTCTCCAGCGCCTCTTCCTGGCCGCCTGACCTTTTGTGGAGAGAGAACCTGTTTTGGTCCTCTCTCCCTTTTTCTGTATTTTTCTCCCATATCTTGCGTTATGATGTCTTTTACGAAATCGCGCGGCAGAGAGCCTTGACGTATTCCACATTATGTTGTATAATTTTTACAAATAAGTATCCATTTTTCGGGAAGCTTATTATCATCTATGCCAAGAGAAGGTTCTTTTTTCCCTTTACTTTTGGGCGTTTTTCGTACGAAGGAGAGTATGCCTATGAATCAGGTCACCAGCTATGCAGCCGCTCTGGATGCGTTTTCAAAAGGTCAGGCCGTCCGTGCGCAGGAGTATCTGGGATCTCACGCACAGGTACAGGACGGGCAGGAGGGGTACGTCTTCCGGGTATGGGCCCCCCATGCCAAGGCAGTGTCCGTCATGGGAGATTTCAACGGCTGGGATGATTCCGATCATCCCCTCGCTTCCATCGGCGGCGGCGTGTGGGAGGGGTTTGTCCCCGGCCTTCAGCGCTACGACTCCTATAAATATGCCATTCACACGCAGGACGGCCGCGTCCTGGCCAAGGCCGATCCCTACGCCTTCCACGCCGAGACCCGGCCCGGCACCGCCTCCAAGCTCTACGAGCTGGGCGGCTATGTCTGGGGCGATCAGGCCTGGCTTGCGTGGCGAAAGACCAATCCCATCTATCAAAAGCCCCTCAATATCTACGAAATGCACCTGGGCTCCTGGCGGCGCACCGGGGAGGACACCTTCCTCAGCTACCGGGATATTGCCCGCTATCTGGTCCCCTATGTAAAAGAGATGGGCTTCACCCATGTGGAGCTCATGCCCGTGAGCGAGTATCCGCTGGACGACTCCTGGGGCTATCAGTGCACCGGATATTTTGCCGCCACCAGCCGGTACGGCACGCCGGACGACTTTATGTATCTGGTGGATCAGCTCCATCAGTCCGGCATCGGCGTCATTCTGGACTGGGTCCCCGCCCATTTCCCCAAGGACGCCTTCGGACTGTACGAATTTGACGGCGGCCCCTGCTATGAGTACGCCGACCCCCGCAAGGGAGAGCATGCCGACTGGGGCACCCGTGTCTTCGATTACGCACGCAGCGAAGTCCGCTCCTTTCTCTACTCCTCGGCCCTGTTCTGGCTGGAGCAGTTCCATATCGACGGCCTGCGGGTGGACGCGGTGGCCTCCATGCTCTATCTGGACTATGGCAGGCAGGACGGGCAGTGGTGCCCCAACCTCTTCGGCGGGCACGAGAATCTGGAGGCGGTGGATTTCCTCCAGCAGCTCAATACCCACATCTTTCAGGCCCACCCGGACGTGCTCATGATCGCCGAGGAGTCCACCGCCTGGCCCCGGGTCTCCCATCCGGTGGAGCAGGGCGGCCTGGAAGGCGGCCTTGGCTTCAACCTCAAGTGGAACATGGGCTGGATGAACGATCTGTGCCACTATATGAAGCTGGACCCCTATTTCCGCCAGTTCAATCACCGGGACATCACCTTCTCCCTCATGTACGCCTTTTCGGAAAACTTTGTGCTCCCCCTCTCCCACGACGAGGTAGTGCACATGAAGGGCTCCCTCATCAACAAGATGCCGGGCACCGACGAGGAGAAGTTTGCCGGCGTGCGGGCCTTCTACACCTATATGCTCACCCACCCGGGGAAAAAGCTCCTCTTTATGGGGGCGGAGTTCGGACAGTTCAACGAGTGGCATTTTGAGCACTCCCTGGACTGGCACCTTCTGGAGCAGGAGCGCCACCAGCAGCTCCACGGCTTCTTCCAGTCGGCCAACCAGTTCTATCTGGCCCATCCCGAGCTGTGGGAGCTGGACTTCTCCTGGGAGGGGTTCCAATGGATCTGTGCCGACGACAACCAGGGCAACTGCGCCGCCTTCCTCCGAAAGGATAAAAAGGGACATTTTCTGCTCACCCTGTGCAATTTCTCTCCCGTCCACCGGGCGTGCTACCGTCTGGGCGTCCCCTGCCCGGGCCGGTACGAGGTGGCCTTCAACACCGACGACCCCGCCTTCGGCGGAACCGGTCTGGGTGATCTGGAGCCCCTCAAGTCGGAGTATATTCCCTGCCACGGGCTGGAGCAGTCCATCTCGGTGGACCTGCCCCCCATGGGCGCGGTGATCCTGCGCTGTACAAAGAAATTCCCGCCCCGCCGCAAAAAGGCGGAGCTTTCGCCAGCCGCAAAGCCGATGGCCAAGCGTCCGGGCCGCAAAAAAGCCCCTGCCGCGGAGGACCCCTCCGCCCTGGAGGCCAGGCGCCCCGCCCGCAGCCCCCATGCTTCCAAGTCGGGCCGTTAAATCATCTACATATGCAGAGAGGAGCTGGGAATCCAACATTGCCTGTCATTGCGCTCCGGACTCCGTTCCGCTCCGGAGCCGATGTGGAGAGGGACATTTGAAAAGCAATCGCTAGAGGTGAACGTGTTATGAAAAAGGAATGTGTCGCCATGCTTCTGGCTGGCGGACAGGGAAGCCGTCTTCACGCCCTGACCAGCCACGTGGCCAAGCCCGCCGTTCCGTTCGGCGGAAAATACCGCATCATCGACTTCCCGCTGTCCAACTGTATCAACTCCGGCATTGACACGGTGGGCGTGCTCACGCAATACCGTCCGCTGGAGCTCAACGCATACCTGGGCAACGGTCAGGCGTGGGATCTGGACCGCTCCGACGGGGGCGTGCATATTCTCCCCCCCTATATGCGTGAAGGGGAAAAGGGCACCTGGTACAAGGGCACCGCCAACGCCATTTATCAGAACATCGGCTTTATTGAGCTCTATGACCCGGAATATGTTCTCATCCTCTCGGGCGACCACATTTATAAGATGGACTATTCCAAGATACTGGCCCATCACAAAGCCAGCGGCGCGGCCTGCACCATCTCGGTGCTGGAGGTCACGCTGGAGGAGGCCACCCGCTTCGGCATCATGAATGTGGACAGCTCCGACCAGATCTATGAATTTGAGGAGAAACCCAAGCATCCCAAGAGCAACCTGGCCTCCATGGGCATCTACATCTTCACCTGGTCCAAGCTCAAGGAGTATCTGATGGCGGACGAGGCCGACGAGAAGAGCTCCAACGACTTCGGCAAAAACATCATCCCCTCCATGCTGGCCCACCAGGAAAAGCTGATGGCCTACCGTTTCCGGGGCTACTGGAAGGACGTCGGCACCATCGACTCCCTGTGGGACGCCAATATGGACATGCTCTCCCCGGAGAACGGCATCGATCCCTACGATACCGAGTGGCCCATCTACGCCCGCACGCCCACCAAGCCGCCCCTCTATACCGGTCCCCACGCCAAGCTGTCCCACTCCATGGTCACCGGGGGCTGTGAGGTCTACGGCATGGTGGAAAACTCGGTGCTCTTTCACTCGGTGCGGGTGGAAGAGGGCGCCCGGGTGGCCTACTCCATCCTCATGCCCGGCACAGTCGTGAAGGCAGGCGCCGTGGTGGAATACGCCATCATCGCGGAAAATACCGTCGTTGGGGAGCAGGCCCATGTGGGGACCTCCCCTGACGCCAATGCCGATTCGGAATGGGGCATCGCCGTTGTGGCGCAGAACCTCAGGGTCGGACGGGGCGCCGTCGTGCCTGCCAAAGCCATGGTCACCCGCAATGTGAAAGGAGACGATAAGAAATGCTGAACAATCTGCACGGCATCATTTTTGCCTATCGCTCCAATCCCAGCCTGCGGGAGTTGAGCCAGCATCGCAATACCTGTTCCATTCCCTACGGCGGACGCTATCGGGTCGTGGACTTCATGCTTTCCAATTTCGTCAACGCCGGGGTTTCCGATGTGGGACTGATCGCCCACGCCAACTACCAGTCTCTGCTGGACCACGTCAGTTCCGGCAAGGACTGGGACCTGGCCCGCAAGCACGGCGGACTGCGCATCCTGCCCCCCTTCGGCTATGCCGATAAGCGGGGAGACGGAAATTATCACGGACGGATGGACGCCCTGGCCGGTGTATACTCCTATCTCCAGAAGATCCGGCAGGATTACGTGGTCCTGGCCGGCGGCGACGTGGCGGTCAACCTCCCCCTTGCCGAGATCTTCCAATCTCATCTGGCCAGCGGCGCCGACATGACGGCTGTGTGCACCTCCAAGCTCAACAGCGATCCACGGGGCTGCGACTACTTTACCACCGACGAAAACGGATTTGCCACCGACGTTGCCGTCAATCCCACCACCGCCGCCGGTCTGGAGTCCCTGGAGGTCTACATACTCTCCAAGGAGCTGCTTCTCTCCCTGGTGGATCACTGCTCCACCCACAACATCTCCTCCTTCAGCGACGGCGTTCTGGTGTCGGCGGTCAAAAACCTGAAGATCCGCGCCTACCAGTTCGACGGGTATGCCGCCCGCCTTCAGTCGGTGGCCGGCTATTTCGCCCGCAGCATGGAGCTGCTGGACCCCGTGGTCCGGGCGCAGCTCTTTGCCGCCGACCGCCCCATAAAAACCAAGGATCAGTCCAACCCCTCTACCTACTATGGTCCGGGCGCCAAGAGCATCAACTCTCTGGTTGCCGACGGCTGTATCATTGAGGGCGAGGTGGAAAACTGCATCCTCTTCCGCGGCGTACATGTCCAGAAGGGCGCGCGTGTCTCCAACTGTGTGCTCATGCAGGGCACCGTCGTCCAGTCGGACGCCGTGCTGAAATATGTGATCACGGACAAGAATGTTCAGGTCAATCCGGGGCGGATGCTGATGGGTCACTCGAGCTATCCTTTAGCCATTGCCAAGAACGAAATCGTATGATCCTTTGACGTTTTCCCCTGTGAGAGACAAGAGACGAAGCTGTTTTTTCAACACTTCGTCTCTCGCTCTGACTGGAACTTTCTGCTATACTGGACATAACAGCAGTCTCCACCCATTGTGAAATTCCCATTGTCCCAAATGGGCAGTTGAACTGTGCGAAAGGAGTCTTTGCCCCATATGAACATTCTCTTTGCTTCCTCGGAGGTCGCCCCTTTTATCAAAACAGGCGGCCTGGCCGATGTGGCGGGCAGTCTTCCCAAGGCGCTGGCCGCGGCCGGCCATGATGTGCGCGTCATCCTCCCCCTCTACGAGGGGATCGGCCAGGAGTGGCGCGACCAGATGACCTATCTCTTCAATTTCCACGTGATCCTGGCCTGGCGCACCCCCTACTGCGGCATCTTTGCGCTCAAGCGGGATGGCGTGACCTACTATTTCGTGGATAACGAATACTACTTCAAGCGCTCCGGCCTCTACGGCCACTATGACGACGCCGAGCGCTTCGCTTTCTTCTCCCGCGCTGTGGTGGAGGCCCCCGCCCACCTGGACTGGCACCCCGATGTGATCCACGCCAATGACTGGCAGACCGCCCTGGCCCCCATCTATCTGCTGGAGGAGCGCACCCGCGTGCCCCAGCTCTATGGGACCAAGTCCGTCTTTACCATCCACAACATCGAGTACCAGGGCCGTTACGGCAATGAGCTGCTGGAGGATCTGTTCGGCCTCAACTCCGGCTACTTCCACGAGCATATGCTGGCCTACCACGGGGATGTGAACCTGATGAAGGGGGCCATCTACGCCTCCGACTATGTCACCACCGTCTCCCCCTCCTATGCCGGCGAGCTCCAGTATCCCTTCTACGCCCACGGTCTGGAGGGGGTCATTTCCGACAACCGCCATAAGCTGCGCGGCATCCTGAACGGCATTGATACCGAGCTGTACGATCCCGCCCGGGATCACGGCCTGGCCTCCAACTTCTCTCCGGACGACCTCTCCGGCAAGGCCGCCTGTAAGGCCGCTCTCCAGCAGGCCGTCGGCCTGCGGCAAGAGCCTGATATTCCCATCATCGCCTGTATCTCCCGTCTGGTCAAGCACAAGGGCTTTGAGCTGGTGGACTCTGCCATCCACGACATCATGGCCATGGATGTGCAGATGGTGGTCCTGGGGACCGGCGACTGGAATTTTGAGGAGGCCTTCCGCCATGCGCAGGCCCAGTATCCCGGCCGCTTCTCGGCCAACATCCTCTACTCGGGCGCACTCTCCACCGCTATCTACGGCGGCGCGGATCTCTTCCTCATGCCCAGCATCGCCGAGCCATGCGGGCTGTCCCAGATGATCGCCATGCGCTACGGCACGCTGCCCGTGGTCCGGGAGACCGGCGGCCTGCGGGATTCCGTGCGTCCCAACGGCACCGAGCACGCCAACGGCTTTACCTTCGCTGACATCAACGCCCACGATATGACCTGGGTCCTGGGCGAGGCCGTCAACCTCTACTACAACGACAAGGAGACCTGGCAGACCCTCCAGCGCAATGCCATGACCTCCGACTTCTCCTGGGATCAGTCTGCCCAGGACTACCTCCAGGTCTACTGCTGGGTCACCGGCTTCCCCAATCCCGCCCAGCAGGAGGAGCCGGTCCCTTTTGAGGAGGAGCCTGCGGCTGAGCCCGCTCCTGTCGCTGAAGAGCCCGCGGCCGAGCCCGCTCCCGCCCTAAAAACGCCCGCCCGCCGCAGCGAGAAAAAGACCGGCGGCAGCAAAAAGAGCCGTGCCGCCCGGAAGGCCGCAAAATCCGAATAACGCCCCTTCACATTCACTGATCCCCTCGCTGTTCCGCTGGAGTGCCGGCGGAACAGCGAGGTCACAGACCCGTTGACCGGCATATGATACCCTGTAAGCCTGCGGGCCCGGATTCCCTGGCCCGCAGGCTTTTGCCGTCTCTGGGAACGCTGAGATTTTGGGAGGAAATATTCCATGCACAATTACACCAAAAAAGAGCTGATGGCTCTCATCACCGGCAAGCTCCGCCGCAACTTCGGCCGGGATGTGGATGAGGCCACCAGCCTGCACATGTTCAAGGCCTGCGCCCTGGTCCTGCGGGATATCCTGTCTGACCGGCAGATGCAGACCCAGGATCGGACCACCCGCAATCACGCCCGCCAGGTCCACTACCTCTCCCTGGAATTTCTGATGGGCCGTTCCCTGATGAAGAACGCCTATAACCTGGGCGTACTGGAGCCTTTGAAGGAGGCCATCGAGGGCTTGGGCTTCTCCGCTCCGGAGCTCTTTGAGTCCGAGCCGGACGCCGGCCTGGGCAACGGCGGTCTGGGCCGCCTGGCCGCCTGCTATCTGGACTCCATGACTACCCTGGATATTCCCGCCACGGGCTATTCCATCTGTTATGAGCTGGGTATCTTCAAGCAGAAGATCGTGGACGGACAGCAGGTGGAGCTGCCCGACAACTGGCTGGGTCTGGGCGACGCCTGGCTCATCCCCAAGATGGACGAGGTGGAGGAGGTGCGCTTCGGCGGCCATGTGGAGGACGTGTGGGACGAACACGGACGCCACTCCATCCGCCACACCGGCTATGACTCGGTCCTGGCCGTGCCCAAGGATATGGAGATCGCGGGTTACGACACCGAGCACGTCAATGTGCTCCGTCTGTGGGATTCCAAGAGCCCTCAGCCCGTGGATATGTCCCTCTTCTCCCGGGGCGAGTACCTCAAGGCGGTGGAGCGCCAGGCGCTGGCCGAGTCCATCTCCAAGATCCTCTACCCCGAGGACAATCACTACGAGGGTAAATCCCTGCGCCTCAAGCAGCAGTACTTCTTTGTCTCGGCCACCATTCAATCCATCGTGCGTAAGCACCGGGCCGAGTACGGCACCCTGCGCAACTTCCACCGGAAGCACGTCATCCAGATCAACGACACCCACCCCACCCTGGTCATTCCCGAGCTCATGCGCATCCTGCTGGACGAGGAGGGCTACGGCTGGGACGAGGCCTGGAACATCGTCACCCACACGGTGGCCTACACCAACCACACCGTACTGGCCGAGGCGCTGGAGCGCTGGCCCCAGCAGCTGGTCATGGACCTGCTCCCCCGGATCTGGCAGATCATCGTGGAGATCAGCAACCGCTACCAGGCCGAGCTGACCGCCTACTTCCACGGGGACATGTCCAAGGTGGAGCGCATGGCTGTCATCTGGGGCGGAGATGTCCGCATGGCCAACCTGTGCATCTGCGCCTGCTTTGCCGTCAACGGCGTGTCCGCCCTTCACTCGGATATCCTCAAGCGGGAGGTCTTCCACGACGCCTACCTGCGCACGCCCGGCAAATTCAAGAATGTCACCAATGGCATCGACCACCGCCGCTGGCTCAGCGAGTGCAACCCCCAGCTGGACGCCCTCATTCGGGAGTGCTGCGGCGGGGACCGCTACCTTCTGGAGCCCAGCGCCCTCTCCGGCCTGGAGAAGTACAAGGACGACAGCGCCGTGCTGGAGCGTCTGGACGCCATCAAGCAAGCCAACAAGAAGGCTTTTGCCTCCTATGTGGCCCGGGAGAGCGGCATCCTCCTCAACACCGACGCCGTCTTTGACGTACAGGTCAAGCGCCTGCACGAGTACAAGCGCCAGCTTCTCAATGTGCTGCACATCATCTATGAATACCAGCACCTGAAGGAAAACCCCGATTTCATGATCGTTCCCAAGGTCTATCTCTTCGGCGCCAAGGCGGCCCCCGGCTATTATGTGGCCAAGCGGATCATCCATCTCATCAACTCCCTGTCTACCACCATCAACGCCGACCCCGTCTGTAAGGATAAGCTCCAGGTCGTCTTTTTGGAGAACTACCGGGTCTCTCTGGCCGAGAAGCTTATGCCCGCCAGCGAACTGAGCGAGCAGATCTCCACTGCCGGCAAGGAGGCCAGCGGCACCGGCAACATGAAGTTCATGATGAACGGCGCCGTGACCATCGGCACCCTGGACGGCGCCAACGTCGAGATGCACCAGGTTCTGGGAGATGAGAACATCTTCCTCTTCGGTCTCAAGGCCCATGAGGTCAGCGAGCTCAAGGCCAAGGGCTACCACTCCTACGAATACTATATGCACAATAACGACCTGCGCGCGGTGGTGGACGCACTGGCCCAGGGCTTCCAGGACGGCGTGAGCTACAACGACCTGGCAAAGCGTTTGCTCTTTGGAGACGGCTGTCCGGCGGACGAGTACCTGCTTCTGGCTGACTTCGACAGCTACCGCAATGCCCAGAAGAAGGCGGCCGACACCTACTTGGACCGCAAGAAGTGGAACCAGATGTCCCTGATGAACGTGGCCCGCTCCGGCATCTTTGCCGCTGACCGCTCCATCCGGGATTACGCCCGGGACATCTGGGATGTCCCCGTGCGGGATTTGAGCAAGCTGTAAGCCTACAAAACCGACCCATAGAAAAAACAGCCCGGAATGCCTGTGAATTCCGGGCTGTTTCTGCGTGTCGAACCAGTTCGACACGCTTCTCAAAAATGCAGGCATTTTTTCGAGGGGATGCAGGCCGCCGCGCGCATGGCCCAAAGGGCCACACACTTGTGGACTGAGACGTGTTTTTCCGACGTACACGCCGCCGGAAAAAATGCTTTCACCTCCTTCCGCCGTCTGCGGACGGCGGAACTCTGCGAGGCTCTTGCAGCACAAATCGCAGAAATACACGTCCTCAACAGACTGAGACAGCCCGGAATGTGTGTGCACTCCGGGCTGTCTGCATAATATTACCACTCTTTTTGGGCATAGATGCGCTGCGAGATGCGGCAGGAGAGGAAATAGGCCGCCGCAGTCACCAGGACCAGACCCGCCGCCACGGCCGCCGCGCTCTCCTGGATCCGTTCCTCCGCCCCGATGGACGGAAACAGGAAGCCCGCACTCCCCACAATGGCCACAAAGGCCACCACAAAAACCAGCGTCATCAGGGTGCGTCCCCGCTCCACGCCGAACCGGTAGCACAGTGGAAGCGTGACGCTGGCCATCAGCAGGCTCACCACCCCGGTTATCCCTATGGAAGCCGTCAGATCCACCAGATCGTTCCTCAGCAGGCCCAGCGCGTGGAAGAACAGGCATATGGCCCCGCAGAGCACCATACTTCCAAGGGCGATGATCGCCGTGTATGCATAGCGCCCCCGCACCGCATTCCTGGCCCCGCCGGGCAGGGTGCAGGCATAGCTGTCCCACCGGGAGACCTGATCGAAGGCCATAGCCGAGAGGGGACACATCAGGGTCACAAGTACCACAAATCCGGAGAGAATATAGGAATCCCACACCCCGGCGGCGCTGATGGCCCCATAGACCAGAAAAATAACGCCATAGGTCCGCATCTGTTTGCGCATCAGGAGAAAATCTTTCCGCATATATCCCATCATACTCTGTCACCTCGCACTGTAAATACCATCAGATCCTCCAGGCTCGCCGAGTCCACCGCCAGTTCCGGGTAGCGGCGTCGAAATTCCCGTTTGTCCCGCACCAGCGCCTCGCACTGGAAGGCGCTCTCCCGCCTGCCTACCAGGAAGGCGGGGTCCACCCGCTCCATCTCTCCCCGGGTGCAGGCCAGGCGGCCGTACGTATCCAGAAGCTCGTCCTTGGCCCCCTGGAGCACCAGCTTCCCCCGGTGCAGGTAGGCCACATAGTCCGCCGCCTTCTCCAGGTCGCTGGTGATATGGCTGGAGAGCAGCACGGCGTGGGCCTCATCCGAGACAAAATCCAGAAAGAGCTCCAGGATGGTGTCCCGCACCACCGGGTCCAGGCCGCTGGTAGCCTCGTCCAGCAGGAGCACCTTCGGGCTGCGGGCCAGCGCCGCGGCAATGGAGAGCTTCATCTTCATGCCCCGGGAAAATTCCTTCACCATCTTTTTCTCGGGCAGCTCGAATTCCCCCAGCAGGCTGTGGAAGCGCTTGCCATCCCAGCCCGGGCAGGCGCCGGCCAGAATACTTCCCACCATACGGGGCGTGAGGAGCTCGTGGAACGGACACTCGTCCAGTACTACCGCCACCTGCTCCTTGACCGCCCGTTCCTCCTTCCGGTTGTCGATCCCAAAGATCCGGATCTCCCCCGCGTCCCGCCGGATCAGGTTCAGGATACATTTGATGGTGGTGGACTTTCCCGCGCCGTTCTCCCCGATAAGGCCCAGAATGGTCCCTCCCGGCACCGCCAGGGTCACATCGTCCAGCCGGAAGCTGCCGTAATCCTTGGTCAGATGTTCGATCTCAATCGCATTTTCATACTTCATCAGGATTTCTCCCCCTCGTACAGAATGGTCAGTGTCTGCATCAGCTCTTCCAGCGTGATGCCTGCGGTCCGCGCTACTTCCACCGCCGCGCCCAGGTGTTCTTCCGCCCGGCGCAGGGCGTCCTCCCGCACCAGCTCCAGATTGCGGGGAGCCACAAAGCACCCCTTTCCCGGCACGGTGGTGAGAAACCCCTCCCGCTCCAGCTCCTCATAGGCCCGCTTGGTGGTGATGACGGAGATCCGCAGTTCCCGGGCCAGCAGGCGCATGGAGGGCAGCGCCTCTCCCTCCCGGAGCTCTCCTTTCAGGATCAGGCTCTTGATCTGGCGGGTGATCTGGTCGTAGATCGGGACCTCTCCAGTATTGCGAATGATGATATCCATGGTGCACCTCTGTCATACTGTATATACTAGACATATACAGTATATATGCCATATACACAGTTGTCAAGCCCCCGCGCCAAAAAAGCGCGCAGTCCCGGACGGGACCGCGCGCCTCTTTTCTGATATGTACTATTCCGCCGTTTCCGCCGGCTCCAGCTGCATGACGGAGATCTCATAGGCGATGCGCTGGGTGGTCTCCCCCTGCTCCACTTTCGTATAGGTCCGGCTCTGGAAGCGCCCCTCCAGCCGGATCGCGTCCCCCACGGACAGCTCCGCGCAGCGGCGGGCCAGCGCGCCCCAGGCGATACAGGGCAGATAGTCCGCTCTGCCATAGCGCCGGTTGACGGCCAGCAGCAGATCACAGATCTCCCGCCCCATGGGGGTGCGTCGAAAGACCGGCGGCTTGCAGATGGCCCCGGCCAGAACCAGCTCGTTGCAGTGCTCCCCCACGCCGTCCCGCAGCTGCCGGGCATACAGGGTGATGACCAGCCGGCTTCCCCGGCCGCTCTTGTTATTGAAGGAACGGACCTCCCCCTCGATCTCCACCTCCTGCCCGGCCTGGACGGGATGCTGTTGGAGCAGCGCCCGGGAGGCGATCACATTGACCCGGTCCTCCGCCCCGGAGAGGCGGCGCACCATCAGGGGAAACGCCTCATACTCCATGCCGTGATTGGTATGGGAATAGACGGGAGCCTCCGCCGCGGTCCCCCGCAGCAGGGCCTGATTTTCATTCCAGTTGATTTGCATGTCTGCCACACTCCTGCGTATAAATTCCAGGGTTTTACTCTGTGGCATCTATATGCGGCGGAGTCCCTCTCTATGACAGACTGTCCCACGGAAAGGGCCTCCGCCGCCCTGATCAGCTGCGGTCCCGGCCCTGTTTTCCCTTCCGGCGCGCCTGCTGCCCGGCAGGCAGATGGAATCCGCCCACTGTTCCGGCGTAGACGCCGTTGGCCGCCTGTACTCCGGCCACCATCTCGTCCTCTTCTCTTCCCTCCGGACGGCGCGCCATCAGGGCATTGGTCCGGTGCTGCACCTGCTGAAGCAGGGCCTCCTCCGGGTCGATCAGAACCCCATCGGCATTGACTTCGCTCATGAAAAACCACCTCCTTGTGGAGGTAGTATACCGCTGAAACGGGGGGATTATCCCTTTTCATCAAACCGGCCCGCCGCAGATATTTTCTCTGCGGCGGGCCGGTTTCATTGGTCTTTTGTCAGGAGAGCAGGGCGCGGTCACTGGAAAATTCCTCTCCGCTGGCCTTGGTAAACTGTTCCAGAAGATCCTCCACGGTCAGGCGCTTCTTCTCCTCCCCGGCGATGTCCAGCACGATGTGGCCGTCATACATCATCACCAAACGGTTGCCGTGGGCAATGGCGTCCTTCATGTTGTGGGTGATCATCAGGGTGGTGAGGCTGTCCCGGTGGACGATCTTCTCCGTGGTCTCCAGCACCTTGGCCGCCGTCTTGGGGTCCAGCGCAGCCGTGTGCTCGTCCAGCAGCAGGAGCTTGGGCCGGACCAGGCTGGCCATCAGCAATGTCAGTGCCTGCCGCTGGCCGCCTGAGAGCAGGCCAACCTTGGAGGTCAGACGGTCCTCCAGGCCCAGGTCCAGGAGCTTGAGGAGCTCCCGGTACCCGGAGCGTTCCTTTCCGGTGATGCCGGTCCGCAGGCCCCGGCGCTTGCCCCGCCGGGCCGCCAGGGCCAGGTTCTCCTCGATCTGCATGGTAGCCGCCGTTCCCATCATCGGGTCCTGAAACACCCGGCCAATATAGGACGCCCGCTTGTGCTCCGGCAGGCGGGTCACATCCACCCCGTCGATGGTGACGGTGCCCGCATCCACCGGAAATACCCCGGCCACCGCATTGAGCATGGTGGACTTACCCGCGCCGTTTCCGCCGATGACCGTGACAAAATCCCCGTCATTCAGAGTGAGGGAGAGGTGATTGAGCGCCCGCTTTTCATTGACGGTGCCCGCATTGAAGGTCTTGCAGACCCCTTTGATCTCAAGCATGGCTGGCCGCTCCTTTCTTGGAAGATTTGGAGAAGTACTTTCCCTTCCAGTACGGGATGCTCAGGAAGAGCGCCACGATCAGGGCGGTGATGAGCTTCATGTCGTCGGTATTCAGGCCCAGCCAGATGACCACATTGTACACCACATAGTAGAGCACCGAGCCGATGACCACGCTGAGCAGCAGCAGGGCGAAGTTGTGGAAGATTTTTGAGAACAGCACCTCGCCGATGATGACCGCCGCCAGACCGATAACGATGGCCCCCCGGCCCATATTCACGTCGGCGAAACCCTGGTACTGGGCCAGCAGCGCCGAGGAGAGGGCCACCAGGCCGTTGGAGAGCATCAGGCCCAGCACCTTGGCCACATTGGTGTTGATGCCCTGGGCCCGGGCCATGTTGGCGTTTGCGCCCGTGGCCCGGAGGGAGCAGCCCAGCTCGGTCCCGAAGAACCAGTAGAGCAGGGCGATGATGACCGCCGCGAAGATCACCCCGATGAGGATGGGGTTTTCCAGGCTGAGGGATTTCACATTGCGGGAGGATACCAGCAGATCATAGCTTCGGAAGCTGATGGGCTGGTTGGCCTGTCCCATAATGCGCAGGTTAACCGAGTAGAGGGCCAGCTGGGTGAGAATGCCGGCCAGGATGGCCGGAATCCCGCACACGGTGTGGAAAAATCCCGTGGCCAGTCCGGCCAGCATACCAGCCAGAAAGGCGCCCAGCAGAGCCAGCGCCATGGGGACCCCCGCCATGGTGAGCATGATGAAGACGGCGCCGCCGGTGCACATGGTCCCGTCCACCGTCAGATCGGCTACGTCCAGGATTTTATAGGTCAGATAGACGCCGATGGCCATGATGCCCCAGATGAGGCCCTGGGCCGCCGCTCCCGGCATCATGTTGAATAAGGCTGTGATGTCCACAGATGATCTCCTCCTTAAATCGCGGAAATGCGCCCAAAAGCAGCGGAAACGGACGTTCCGCTGCTTTTGGATTTTATGCGGGGAACAGATTACTCGATGGCCTCATATCCATCGGGCGGGGTGAGGCCCAGCTCTTCACAGATGGCCGGGTTGTACTTGGGGGTGAACTTGGGGGCGTATTCAATGGCCATCTCAGCCGGGTCCTTGCCGTTGACCAGGATCTCATAGGCCATCTCGCCGGTAGCATAGCCGATGTCATAGTAGCTGATGGTCAGCGTGGCCACGCCGCAGCCCTGGCAGATGCCCTCCTCGCCGGCAATGACGGGCGTCTTGGCGGCCAGGGCGATGTTGCCGATCAGCTCCGTGTTCTGCGCGGCGGTGTTGTCGGTAGGGATGTAGAGGACATCCTCCGCGGCGCAGGCCGACTCGGCCACGGCCGCCAGGTCATTGGAGTCGGAGAAGGTGTAGCTGGTACAAGTATAGCCCATTTCCTCCAGATAGCCCTGCATCACGCTGACCTGGTAGGCGGAATTGGGCTCGGCGGAGCAGGAGAGCAGGCCCACCTTTTCCGCGTCGGGGAACCAGG
The DNA here is from genome assembly GCA_018374635.1 of Clostridiales bacterium. Taxonomy (GTDB): domain Bacteria; phylum Bacillota; class Clostridia; order Oscillospirales; family Oscillospiraceae; genus Pseudoflavonifractor_A. The sequence goes on along the minus strand of JAHAEW010000038.1, from coordinate 11,282 downwards.
CCTGGAGCATGGCGGCCTGTTCGTCCAGCGGGGCCAGATCGGAGGTCCCCGAGACATTGAAGCCGGTGACGCCGTCAAAGCCGTTCAGGCCCAGGGCCACGCCGTACTCGGTGATGGAGGTGCCCAGGATGGGAATGTCCTCGGTGGCGGAAGCCGCCGCCTGGAGGGCGGTGGTGCCGTTGGCCATGATCAGGTCCACGCCGTTGGAGACAAAGCTGCCCACAATGGTATTACAGTTGTTGGAGTCGCCAGAGGCGTTCTCCACCTTGATCTCCACCCGGTCGCCCAGCTTCTCTTTCAGGGCGTCCTGGAAGCCCTGGGTGGCTGCGTCCAGCGCCTCGTGCTGCATCTGCTGGCACACGCCGATGGTATAGCTGTTCTGTCCGCCCTGGGCGCCGGTGCCTCCCTCCGCGCTCTGGGCGGAAGAGGCGGACGGATCAGAACTGGAACAGGCGGCCAGGGACGCCGCCATCGCCACGGTGAGCGCCATGGCAGTCAATTTCGGCAGATATTTCATTTCGGGCTCCTCCATCATCTCACGATTTACTTTAGCACACTTACGCTTTTATGTATTAAAGCAAAGAGGTTTAAAAAAATACCTCTCAATCCAAGGTTGTATTCATTATAATGAGCTTCCTCTCCCTTGTCAAGTCCTGTTTCCCTGCCGGAGAGGCCGTCTTAACGGTTTTTTCATAGACTTCTCCCGGCGGTTGTGTTACAATGGGGAGCACAAAACGATCCTTATCGGAGGTCTTTTATTTTGAAAACTGACATCCTGGGCGTAGGCTTCGACCCCCTCTCCCCCGAGGAGATGGTGCACACCGCCGCCTCCCTCATCGAGGGCGGCGGGTTCCACTATGCCGTCACGCCCAACCCCGAATTCCTGCTGGCCGCCCAGAAAAACGAGGCCTTCCGCACCGTGCTCAACCAGGCCGACCTCTCCATGCCCGACGGCATCGGCGTGGTCTATGCCTCCAAGATCCTGGGCCGGCCTCTCGCCGGCCGGGTCCCGGGCATTGATTTCGCCGACGGCCTCATGGCCTGGATGGCCCAGCACGGTAAGCGCCTGTTCCTGCTGGGCTCCAAGCCCGGCATCGCCGAGATGGCCGCCGTCAACCTGCGCCAGCGGCATCCCGGCCTCGCCATATGCGGCACCCATGACGGCTATTTCAAGGAGGATGAACCCGTCATCCGGGCCGTGCGGGAGGCCGAGCCCGACGTAGTTCTGGTCTGCCTGGGCGCGCCCAAGCAGGAGCTGTGGATGGCCCAGCACGGCCCCGCCACCGGGGCCAGGTTCATGGTGGGTCTCGGCGGCGCGCTGGACGTGTTCGCCGGACAGGTGGAGCGCGCCCCGGCGGCCTGGCAGAAGGCCGGGATGGAGTGGCTCTACCGTCTCCTCAGAGATCCCAAGCGCATCAACCGCATGGCCAAGCTCCCCCTGGTCCTCTTCCAGGCGGCGGGGGCGCGCCTGCGGGGCAGGTAAACAGGAGGGACCCCCATTGTCTGGTAAACTAATTGTATTGGAAGGAACCGACGGCTCGGGCAAGTCCACCCAGTTTGCCCGCCTGTGCCAGCGGATGGAGCGGGAGGGCCGCCCCTTCCAGCGTCTGGTCTTTCCTCAGTACAGCGAGCCCTCCTCCGCCCTCATCCGGATGTATCTGGGCGGGGAGTTCGGCCCTCATCCCTCCGATGTGAACGCCTATGCCGCCTCCGCCTTTTACGCCGTGGACCGTTACGCCTCCTGGAAAAAGGTGTGGGGGCGCTATTATGAGGAAGGCGGACTGGTCCTCTCCGACCGGTACAGCACCTCCAACGCCGTCCATCAGGCCTGCAAGCTGCCCCCCCACCAGTGGGAGGAATTTTTCCGCTGGCTGGACGACTTTGAGCATACCAAGCTGGGGCTCCCCCGGCCCGATCTGGTGCTCTATCTGGACATGCCCACCCAGCAGGCCCTGGCTCTCCTGCGCAGCCGGGAGGCCAGCACCCACACCTCCGGCGACATCCACGAGGTGGACCCGGAGTATCTCGCCCTGTGCCGCCGCACGGCCCTGGCCGCCGCCCCGGTGCTGGGATGGAAGGTCGTCCCCTGCGCGGAGGCCGGCGGCTCCCTCCGCTCCATTGAGGCCCTCCACCATCAGCTCTGGAAGCTCCTCTCCCCCATGGTATCCGATCCAACTTGAATCGAAAACAGGAGGTTTCCCTATGGTTTACATTCTGCTCGGCACCGGCTTTGAAGAGGCCGAGGCGCTTGTCCCCGCCGACCTGCTCCGCCGCGCCGGCATTGAGACTGCCCTGGTGGGTGTGGACAGCATGACCGTCACCGGCGGCCATGGCATCACTGTCGCCGCCGACCTGGCCCTCTCCGATGTGGAGCTGGAGCGGGCCAGGATGCTCCTCCTCCCCGGCGGCCTTGGCGGCGTGGAGGTCATCCAGAACAGCATACCCGCCCTCGGTCTCATCCAGGGCGCCTATGACCGGGGCATTTGGCTCTCCGCCATCTGCGCCGCGCCCACCATCCTGGCCGGTATGGGCCTGCTGGACCGCCGGAAGGCCGTCTGCTACCCCGGCATGGAGGATGAGATGGGCTCTTCCGTGGTGGAGCGGGGCGCCCGTGTGGTGGTGGACGGCCATATCGTCACCGCCCAGGCTGCCGGTTCTGCCTTTCCCTTCGGGCTCAAGCTGATCGAGGTCCTGGCCGGCGCGCCCGCCGCCCAGGCCGTGGCCCAGGCGGTGCACTACCGTGGATGAGCAAAAAGCCGCCCTGCGCCGGGTCATCCGGGCGCAGATGAAGGCGCTTGCCCCGGAGGAGCGGCGGAGGAGCGATGAGGCGCTCTTTACCCGCTTTCTCTCCCTCCCCGCCGTGGAGCGCTCGGACACCCTGCTGCTCTACTGCGGCATGGGGGCCGAACCGGACACCCTCCGTCTGCTGCCCCGGCTGGCCGCCCGGGGCAAGCGCCTCCTCCTCCCCCGCTGTGCCGACGCCCCCGGCATTATGGACGCACGGGTCTGCGACCCATCCCTCCCTCTGGTGCGCCACCGCTACGGCATGCTGGAGCCCGGACCGGACCGCCCGGTGGTACCCCCCGGGGGGATCGACCTGATCCTGGTGCCGGGACTGGCTTTTGACCGTCTTGGCTACCGGCTGGGCCAGGGGGGCGGTTACTATGACCGCTATCTCCCCCAGACCGGAGCCTTCACCGTGGCCCTGTGCCGCTCCTGTTTCCTGCTGGACGCGGTGCCCCGAGAGGTCCACGACGCGCCGGTGGACCTGGTCCTCACGGAGGAGGAGACCTTCGCTCCCTCCCTCCTTTGAGGCAAAAAACAAGCGGGGGAGCCCCCCGCTTGTTTCCGGCTGCTCTCAGTTCAGCAGCAGCTCTCGCCGCAGCAGCTCTCGCCGCAGCAGCCATTATTCATCCGGTTGCCGCCGCAGCCGCAACCGCAGCCACAGCCGCTGCTCCATCCCATACCGCCGCCGCTGCCGCAGCAGCAGCACAGGATCAGAATCACGATTATAATCCACATGCAGTTTCCGCCGCCAAATCCATTGTTGTTTCCACACATAAGTAGATACACCTCACCTTTTCTGGGCGGTGGTGGTTTGCCTCCGCCCGAACTGACCCATACTATGTGGTGAAGCTGCGACAGGTGCATGCAGATCATGGCCTTGCTTCACCGTTTTCTCCGCCGCTCCGGCGGAGGTCCGGCCGCCATGCCCCGCCGGCACGGCGGTACAGTTAGGAGTTGAATCCATGTCACAGGAATATGAACGATCGCCGGGACGGCGTGTCCAGGACCGCAGGCATACCCCCTCCCATTTGCAGAGCGGCGGGGAGCCCCGCCGCCGGACCGCGTCCGCTTCCCGCTCCCGCGCCGCCTCATCCTCCCGCACCGCACCGCCGTCCCGGGACTCCGGCCCCTCCCGTCCCAACCGCCCCAGAGGAAAGCGCAAGGGGCGCTTTGGTCCCTATGGGGCCATGCTCTATGTGATTTTCGTCATCGGCATCTCGGCGCTGCTGGCCGCCGTGGGCTGGGTGGCCGCCTGCGATGTGCTGGCCCTCAACAAGCCCGAGCACACCGCTACCGTCACCATTGCGGAAAACGCCTCCCTGGACCAGGTGGCCGATACATTGGAGGAGAACGGCCTGATCGAGTATAAATTCCTCTTCAAGCTCTTTGCCTCCTTTACCGGCGTGGAGAAAGACAACAAGATCACCGCCGGCACCTATGAACTGGATACCGATATGGACTACCACGCCCTCATCAGCAGCATGGGCAAGGGCTCTTCCAGCCGGAAGGAGGTCACGATCACCATCACCGAGGGCATGACCCTGGATCAGATCTTCGCCCTGCTGGAAAAGGAAGGGGTCTCCACGGCGGCCAAGCTCCAGGAGGAGGCCGCCACCCACCAGTTCAAATACTCCTTCCTCAAGGATCTGCCAACCGGCGATTACCACCGGCTGGAGGGCTACCTCTTCCCCGATACCTATACCTTCTATATGGGCGGCGATCCCCTCCAGACTCTGAACAAGATGATCCTGCGCTTTGACGAGATGTTCACCGAGGAGATGCGGCAGGCCGCCGCCGACCGAGGCTACACGGTGGGACAGATCGTCACCATCGCCTCCATGATTGAAAAGGAGACCGACGGCACCGACCAGACCAAGATCGCCTCCGTCATCTACAACCGCCTTGAAAATCCCACCAGTGAGACCGCCGGCTATCTCAACATCGACGCTACGATCCTCTACGCCACCGGCGGGACCGTGGTGGATACCAACGCCGACACCCCCTACAACACCTCCACCCACAAGGGCCTGCCCCCCACGGCGATCTCCTGTCCCGGCATTGACGCGCTGCGGGCGGCCATCTACCCCGCGGATACCAAGTACTACTACTACGCCCTGGGCGACGACGGCACCCATTCCTTCTTCAGGACCTACAAGGAGCATCAGCGCTTTATCGCCAGCCAGGATCGCTATCAGACCTCCCAGTAACACGCACCACTGCATTCAGCGGCGGACACGGCCAGCCGTGTCCGCCGCTGTGTGTCGAAATCTTTCGACACGCTTCTCAAAAATGCAAGCATTTTTTCGAGGGGATGCAGCCCCCTGCGTCGCACGCGCAAAGCGCGCACGCTTGTGGGCTGAGAAGTGTTTTTTTCAAGGCACATGTCCTCGAAAAAACGAATTTGAACTTTCTTCCGCCGTCTGCGGACGGCGGAACTCTGCGAGGCATTTACAGCTAAAATCGCAGCAGCGTCCCTTGTCGACAGTCTACGGCGGACACGGCCAGCCGTGTCCGCCGTTCTTCCTGCACCCACAAGAAACAGAGAGGATGGTACTATGTCAATCGAACTGCTCTCCCCCGCCGGGGATATGGAGCGCCTGCGCATGGCCGTGGCCTACGGCGCCGACGCGGTCTATCTGGCCGGAAGCGATTTCGGCATGCGGGCCTTCGCCGGCAACTTCACCCCCGACCAGCTCCGGGAGGCCGTGGCCTTCTGCCACGCCCGGGACGTCAAGGTCCATGTGACCTGCAACACCATGCCCCGCAACGACGAGGTAAGCCGGCTCCCCGCCTGGCTGGAGCTCATCGCGGACGCCGGGGTGGACGCCGTTATCCTGGCCGACCTGGGCGTGTTCGCCCTGGCCGGAAGGCACGCCCCCGGACTCAAGCGCCACGTCTCCACCCAGGCGGGGGTCACCAACTACGAAGTGGCCCGGGCCTGGCATGATCTGGGGGCCGACCGGGTCATCCTGGCCCGGGAGCTCTCCCTGGAGGAGGTGGCCGTACTGCGCGCCAAGACGCCGAAGGAGCTGGAGATCGAGGCCTTTGTCCACGGCGCCATGTGTGTGAGCTACTCGGGCCGGTGCCTGCTCTCCAACTACATGACGGGCCGGGACGCCCAGCGGGGCGCCTGCGCCCAGCCCTGCCGCTACAAATACGCCCTGATGGAGGAAAAGCGCCCCGGCGAGTACTTCCCCGTCTATGAGGAGAACGGGGAAACCTTCATTATGAACAGCCGGGACATGTGCATGATCGACCACATTCCGGAGCTGATGGAGGCAGGGGTGGACTCCCTCAAGATCGAGGGGCGGGCCAAGTCGGCCTACTACGCCGCCGTCATCACCAGCGCCTACCGCCACGCGGTGGACGCGGCCCAGGCCGGCGCGCCCCTCTCCCCCGTGTGGCGGGACGAGGTGGAAAAGGTGAGCCACCGCCACTACTCCACCGGCTTCTGGTTCGGCCAGCCCGGGCAGTTCACCGAGGACGCCCGCTACATCCGGGACTACCAGGTCTGCGCCGTAGTGGAGTCCTGCGCCCCGGACGGCCGGGCAGTCTGTTCCCTGCGCAACAAGTTCCGCGCCGGGGATACCCTGGAGCTCATCGGCCCCGGCCTGGAGCCGGTCTCCTTCCAGGTCCCCCTCATGGCGGACGCCGACGGTTTCCCCCTGGAGGAGCCCCGCACCCCGCAGATGAAGTTCACCCTCCAGCTCCCCCATCCCGCTCCCGCGCTCTCCCTTCTGAGAAGGAAGGTGAGTGAACCGTGACCGTCAAGCGCCGCTTTGACTACGACCTGATGCGGGTGCTCTCCATGTTCGGCGTGGTCTATCTCCACACGGCGGCCGGGGCCCTGCGCCACCCGGAAAACGCGGCGGTGTGGCACTTCTCCAACCTCATCACCGCCCTGGCCACCACCGCCGTCCCCCTCTTCTTCATGCTCTCGGGGGCCCTGCTCCTGGCCCGGCCGGAGACCGCCAATCCCGGCACGGTGCTGAAAAAGCGCCTGCCCAAGATCCTCCTGCCTCTGCTGGCCTGGTCGGGGCTCATCATCCTGCTCACCGCCCGGGGCGACCCGGCGGGAGCCGCCTCCCAGCTGGCCAACCTCCTGCACAATCCGGTGGTGGTCCCCTACTGGTTCCTCTACGCGCTGGTGCCCATGTACCTGCTGGCCCCTCTTCTGAAGAAGATGACAGACGGGCTCACCCCGGTCCTGTGGCGGTATCTGCTGGGGCTCTGGTTTGTGCTGGTGCTGGGCCTGCGCACCCTGCGTGCCTTCCTCCCCGAGGGGGTCTGGCGCACCGCCCTCACGGAGCACGGGAGCTTCAACCTGGTCTTTGTAGGCGGCTATCTGGGCTATTTTCTCCTGGGGGCCGCGCTGGAGCGCATGGAGCGCCTCCCCTCCCGCCGGACCCTCTGGGCCGCGGCAGGGGGCCTCTATGTTCTCATCGCCGCCGGGACGGCCTGGCGCACCTATTCCTCCGGCGTCTATGACGAGACCTTCAAGAGCTACCTCAATCTCTTTGCCGCCCTGCTCTCGGCGGTGCTCTTCCTGCTCTCCCGCTCCTACCTCTCCCAGCGGGAGAGCGGACGGGTGCTGACCTATTTCTCCGGCATCTCCTTCGGGGTCTACCTGGCCCACCCCAAGGCCATCAACCTGATGCAGCATCTCTGGTATGTCCTCCTCCACGACACGGTGGATACCATCCCCGACCAGGTACTCCTCTATCTGGCCATTCTGGCCGGGTGCGTGGCGGGGGTGAGCATCGCCGCCTCCATCCCGGGGGTCTGTTACCTCCTCACCGGGCAGCGCTTCTCCGCCGCCCGCCGGGAGAGCAGCCTGCTCGCGCTCTTCCGCTCCTCCAAATCACAGTAAGGGAAAATTTGTATGAAAACATACCGGCATCCTCTCATCCTCGTCCTGGCCGTCCTGGCAGTTCTGATGCTGGTCCTCCTTCTGCGCCCCAGGCGGCTGTCCAGTGTGTTGCCGGACGGAGAATCGGAGATCACCTTCTGCAAGGTCCTCCTCCTGTCCGGTTCCGCCGAGATCGGGGAGCTGACCTGTTCTCCCGAGCAGATCCAGTCCCTGGAGGAAGCACTTCCCCAAACTTGGGTCCGCTGGGTCTCCCCCTGGGCCGGCGGCTTTCGCGCCTATGACGAGCGCGCGTATCATCTGGTCCTCGCCACAGAGAACACCTCTTACAGCATGATCCTCTCCGACCGGGGCGAGCTGGTCTGCGGCCGGGCGGTCTACCGCACCTGCTTTGACGACGGTCTCTTCCGCCTGATCCAGAGCTGGACCGCAGATCAGGAGTAAATCGGTCGCTTTGACGGTTGACATTGTGGAAAAGTGTGATAAAATTACTCCGTAATCAAGTTGTAAGGCTTTGACGGAGCCAAGCGGGATCCCGGCGTCTGGAAGCGAGAGGGGAGAGTGCAAGCCCTCGGCGGACCGGATCTCGCGCGCCACTCCTGAGCCGTCCGCGATGAGCGGAACGTCCCGCCCCCGTTACCGGGCGAATGAGAGGTCCCCCATCGGGGGGATCATCAGGGTGGTACCGCGGAATGCTCCGCCCCTGGCGCTGGCCAGGGGCGGTTTTTTCATCCCACCCATATCTTTTCTTTGGAGGTCCTTCCCATGAAGCAGTATGGAGTCAACGAACTCCGCGAGATGTTCCTCAAGTTCTTTGAGACCAAGGGCCATCTCCGTCTCCCCAGCTTTTCCCTCATCCCCCAGAACGACGCCAGCCTTCTGCTCATCAACTCCGGCATGGCGCCCATGAAGCCCTTCTTCACCGGCGAGCAGGAGCCCCCCCGCCACCGTGTGACCACCTGCCAGAAGTGCATCCGCACCGGCGACATCGAGAACATCGGCCACACCGCCCGCCACGGCACCTACTTCGAGATGCTGGGCAACTTCTCCTTCGGCGATTACTTCAAGAAGGAGGCCATCCACTGGGCCTGGGAGTTCCTGACCTCTCCCGAGTGGGTGGGCCTGGACCCCGAGCGTCTCTACCCTTCCGTCTTTGCCGGCAATGAGACCACTCCCGCCGACGACGAGGCCTTCCGCATCTGGAACGAGGAGATCGGCATCCCCGCCGAGCGCATCTTCAAGTTCGGCAAGGAGGACAACTTCTGGGAGCACGGCTCCGGCCCCTGCGGCCCCTGCTCCGAGATCTACTACGACCGGGGCGAGAAGTACGGCTGCGGCAAGCCCGGCTGCACGGTGGGCTGTGACTGCGACCGCTATATGGAGGTCTGGAACGTGGTGTTTTCCCAGTTCGACAACGACGGCGAGAACCACTACACCGAGCTCAAGCAGAAGAACATCGACACCGGCATGGGCCTGGAGCGCCTGGCCGTGGTGTGCCAGGACGTGGACTCCCTCTTCGACGTGGACACCGTCATGAACATCACCAACAAGGTCACCGAGATCACCGGGGCCAGCTACGGCCAGAGCCGGGAGAAGGACGTGTCCCTCCGGGTCATCACCGACCACATCCGCTCCGCCACCTTCATGATCTGCGACGGCGTGCTCCCCTCCAACGAGGGCCGGGGCTACGTGCTGCGCCGCCTGCTCCGCCGTGCCGCCCGCCACGGCAAGCTCCTGGGCGTGAACGATCCCTTCCTCTACACGGTCTGCGACACCGTCATCCGGGAGAACGGGGGCCACTACCCCGAGCTGCGGGAGCGCCAGGCCTATATCACCAAGATCATCCGGGTGGAAGAGGAGAACTTTGCCAAGACCATCGACGGCGGCATGCGCATCTTTGACGACATGCTCGCCGGTCACAAGGCGAAGGGGGACACCGTCTTCTCCGGCGCCGACGCCTTCAAGCTGTACGACACCTACGGCTTCCCCATCGACCTGACCATCGAAATGGTGGAAGAGGCCGGTATGACCGTGGATCAGGATGCCTTCAAGACCCTTATGGAGGAGCAGCGGGTCCGCGCCCGCAAGGCCCGCGAGGCCCTGGGCGACCTGGGCTGGGCCGGCATCGAGTTCGGCAAGGACATGCCCGCCACCCGGTTCCTGGGCTACACCCAGACCGAGGCCCAGGGCCAGATCCTGGCTCTGGTGGCCGAGGAAGAGCTGCGGAACGAGGTTGGCACCGGCGCCGAGGCCATCGTGGTGCTGGACCAGACCCCCTTCTACGCGGAGATGGGCGGCCAGATCGCCGACCACGGCGTCATCCAGACCGGCTCCGCCCTCTTTGCGGTCCACGACGTCCAGAAGAACAAGGGCGGCAAGTATATGCACACCGGCGTGGTCAAGTCCGGCGCCCTGAAGGTGGGGGATGCCGTGACCGCCTCCATCGATGTGGAGCGCCGTCAGGCCCTGGCCCGGGCCCACTCGGCCACCCACCTGCTCCAGCGGGCGCTGGAGATCGTCCTGGGCGACCACGTCAACCAGGCCGGCTCTCTGGTGGAGCCCGACTTTCTCCGCTTTGACTTCACCCATTTCTCCGCCATGACCCCCGAGGAGCTGGGCAAAGTCTCGGAACTCGTCAACCAGTCGGTCCTCCACGGCTATCCCGTGGTCACCAGTGAGATGAGCCTGGACGAGGCCAAAAAGACCGGCGCCAAAGCCCTCTTCGGTGAGAAATACGGCGATACCGTGCGCGTAGTGGACATGGGCGGCTACTCCGTGGAGTTCTGCGGCGGCACTCATCTGGACAACACCTCCAAGGTAGGCGTGTTCCACATCGACAGCGAGTTCTCCGTGGCCTCCGGCGTGCGGCGCATCGAGGCCACCACAGGCCTGAAGTCCCTGGAGATCATGAACCGCAACCAGGAGCGGCTCTTTGAGGCCGCCGCTATCCTCAAGACCAAGCCCGGCGAGCTGCGGGACAAGGCCGAGCAGACCATGGAGGAGCTGCGCCAGATGCGCCATCTGGTGGAGAAATACAAGGCCAGGGAGGCCGCCGGCGAGACCGAGCGCTTCCTGCTGGGCGGCCATGGCGTGGGCGAGCTGAAGGTCCTCACCGCCACCCTGCCCGACGCCGACGCCAATAAGCTGCGCCAGATGGGCGACCTGCTCCGGGATAAACAGCCCAATGTGGTGGCCGTACTCTCCGCCATCCACGGCGAAAAGATCACTTTCCTGGCCGTGTGCGGCAAGGAGGCCGTCCAGAAGGGCGTCAAGGCCGGCGACATCATCAAGCACGTCACCGCCATCTGCGGCGGCAAAGGCGGCGGCAAGCCCGACTCCGCCATGGGCGGCGGCTCCAACGTGCTCAAGCTGGATGACGCGCTTGCCGCGGTGGATGACTTCGTGGCCGGCAAGCTGGGCCTGTAAGACACTTCTTCCCGCTGTGCCTTGGCTTTCAAGCGCATTCCGCGTTTTTGAGCAGCGCATCCAACCCATTTGACACACTGAGAGCCGCCGGATTTCCGGCGGCTCTCAGCCTGTCGAGAAACCCGGCTATGCATCAAGCATGAGCCTGGTTTCTGGCATATAGGGGCCAAAAGAGGAACATAAAGAGAGAAGCAGAGTTCTC
>JAHAEW010000157.1 GCA_018374635.1 Clostridiales bacterium | reverse complement strand
GCGCTGGCCGCTTTCTATATCTTTTGGAGTGATTCCGGTTTTCAGCCATGCCCGGAATCCATTGATACTACTATGTTTTTCGAGTTTTGCTCATGGCTGTTATCCAAAATCCATGGAGGTGATGCCGACATACGACCTTGATTTTCTATAATCAAAACGAGGAGGTAAACAACATGAAAAAAGAAATATTGTCAGCCGTGTTGGCGGGTTCGATGGTGCTGACAATGACCCCCGCCGCTTTTGCGGTGGAACCCGAACAAGCTCCCCTGACGGCAGTGGAGGTCCCGTCCGGCGCACAGCAGCCGGACGAACAAGCGCCCGTACCGGAGGAGAGCCATGCGCTCCAGGAGGACACGGCCCCCGAGACTGAGGCTGCCCGCTATGAGCTGACGGCAACGAACAATATCAAAGGAAATGTTGTCGCGAACCAGAAATACGAAAATGGTGTGTCGGCAACCCTGAAAAACACTGCGTCTGTGGCAGGTGTTACGGACGCCGTACTCAAGTTTGCATTCACAGAAAAGCCGGAGGCTTCCAATCCTCAGGTCCTGGCCAAGGATACACAGGGCAAGGAATGGAATCTGGCAGAAACCGGCCAGTGGGGGCCGGAATCCGGCTTCTCCATTACAGGAAACTATGATGTCACCACAGCTTTCTCTGTCCAGTTCGACAAGGCCGGTACTTATACCGCGGAATTCTCGTTGGTAAGCGTGAGCAACTCCAGCGATGTGCTGGCCACGGGCAGCATGACCCTCGAAGTTATGCCCGTGATTGCAGACGAAGCTGGTTTAACCGCTGCTCTGGCGAGCGCCAAGCCCGGCGATACCGTCACCGTGACGGGTGAGATTGCAAATCTGAGCAGCACGGTCACGGTTCCCAGCGGCGTAACCCTGAATGTCGGCAGCTATCTCATTAAGGCGGGGACGGTTGCCGTAGAGCCGAACGCAGCCCTTGCAGTCGCAAGCGATGCTGCTATCAATGGGAAAACAGCTCAGGAGATCGTCGGCCCGGATACTCTGGCAAACTCTTCCGGCAAGATCGAAGTCACCTTTGCTGGTGAGACCGCCTATGCAGGCGACAGCAATTCGGCCGCGTATGAGACGGCCATCACCATCCCGGCGGGGACTACGGCGGAGATCAAGGGCTCCTGCTGGAACAATACAGGCAAGGATGACAACACCTACCGCCTGCCCAAGAGCGACGGCATGATCGTCAACGGCACGCTGACCATCAGCCACGATACCACTATCGCCGGCCATATGGTCATCGGCTCCGCCTCTTCTGAAGATGGGACCGCGCCCCTCGCTGCCACTGCCGGTACTGTTATTGTCAAGAGCGGCAAGACCCTGAACATCGGAAAAGGTTATAACGCCGACGGTGAGATCATCGTGGAAGCCGGCGCTGTCCTCAAGGCCGGCGAGGACGAGTTGATCGGAACGAACAGCATCGACCTCACTTCCGGCACGGCCGCCGTGGCTTTTGGCACATACAACGCGGATAGCAAAACCTATGACACCGCGGTCACCCTGAAGGGTGATGCAGAGGCTAAGGGAAGCGGCGTGTGGTCAAAAGATGCGCTGACTGTCGAGAGCGGCACCCTGAAAATTTCCAGCGTGTTCAATGTCAAGGGCCCGATGACCATTTCCAAAAACGCACAGGTTGTCGTTGTGGAAAACGGTGCGCTGAACCTGTGCTATCCCTCCGATGTCTCTCATTTCCAGGGCACCTTGCAGGCTGACGGCGTGGTAACCGTTCAGAAGGGTGGTCAGCTGCACGTCAACGAATACGGCGCTACTGGCACGATCAACGTTGACGCCGGGGCCAAGGTTCTGGTGACCGACGCGACGCATGGCAACGAAGATCAGGACGAAGAAATGATCGGTGACGGCAGCCTGAACATTACAAAGGGCACCGCCACGGTTGCCTTTACGCAGGCGGGCACCAGTGTCTCTATCCCTGCGGACTGCGAGGCCGAGATCGCCGGCCCGTTCATGGATGCGGATGCCTACCGTCTGCCCAAGAACGACAGCATGAGCGTTGCGGGCAAGCTGACGGTTAAAAAGGACAGCAGCAGCAATGCGTTCAGCGGCATGGAAGTTGCCGGCAAGCTGGACGTTACAGAGCAGGGTATTGTGGCCGTTGAGAGCGGCAAGCTGGAACTGGTTAAGACCGTGAGCGGGCAGAATCAGGGCAGTCTGAGCATTGACCAAAACGCTTCTGTCGAGGTCAAGACCGGGGCTGCTCTGGACGTCCAAAACGGTACGGTCACTGCCAGCGGCAAGGTTTACACGGAAACGGGCGCGACCTTCACCGCTTCCGACGAGCAGAAGGAGAATGTAACCGTTGTTGAGGATGTGAAAGCGCTTACCTTCACGTTCCATCCCAATGGCGGTACGTTTGCCGACGGCACCACGGCTGACAAGACCATCACCACCCTCGCCCATCCCTACACCAAGGCGCCGACCGGTCTCATCAAACCCGGCTACACCTTCAGCGGATGGAGCGGACTTAGCGCCGATGGCGCCTATACGGCGGACACCACCTTTACCGCACAGTGGCAGAGCAACGGCTCCGGCGATGGCGGCAGCAGCTCCGGCGGTTCCAGCTCCAGCAGCTACGCAGTTTCCGTCTCCTCTGCCTCCAACGGAAGCGTGAGCGTCTCCCCGAAAAACGCCTCCAAGGGCCAGACCGTTACCATCACCGTCAAGCCTGACGCCGGTTATGAGCTGGATGAACTGGTCGTAACCGACAAGAACGGCGGCGAGATCAGCGTGAGCCACGAGAGCGACACCAAGTACACCTTTACCATGCCGTCCAGCAAGGTAACGGTTAAGGCGACGTTCACTCCGGTGAGCGAGCAGCCGGAGCCCGGTTCGATCGCCTTTACCGATGTAGCGTCCAGCGCGTACTACTATGATGCAGTCAAGTGGGCGGTCGAGAATGGCATCACCAGCGGCACCAGCGCGACCACATTCAGCCCGGATGCATCTTGCACCCGCGCGCAGATGGTCACTTTCCTGTGGCGTGCAAACGGCTCGCCCAAGGCGGCCGGCGCAAACCCGTTCACGGATGTAAACGCGGATGCGTATTACTATGACGCCGTCCTTTGGGCGGTTGAAAACGGTATTACGAGCGGTACCAGCGCCACAGCGTTCAGCCCAGATATGACCGTAACCCGCGGCCAGACCGTGACTTTCCTGCATCGTGCAAATGGCTCCCCGGCTGTTTCCGGCAGTAACCCGTTTACCGATGTAGCGGCAGATGCCTACTATGCGGCGGCTGTCCAGTGGGCGGTTGCAGAGGATGTGACGGCAGGAACCGCCGCGGCCACGTTCAGCCCGGATATGGCCTGCATCCGCGGTCAAATCGTGACGTTCCTGTATCGTGATATGGTATAAACGACAATTTCTCATTGCGTAAGCACCTGAAAGAGAACTCCCGTGTGGATACCACACGGGAGTTCTCCCAGCGTGTCGAAAAACTTCGACACGCTTCTCAAAAATGCAAGCATTTTTTCGAGGGGATGCAGGCCGCTGCGCGCACTCGCTTTCGCTCGCACACTTG
>JAHAEW010000037.1 GCA_018374635.1 Clostridiales bacterium | reverse complement strand
AGGGTCCACCCGTTCCCATTCCGAACACGGAAGTTAAGCTCACCTGCGCCGAAGATACTTGTCTGGAGACGGACCGGGAAAATAGGTAATGCCAACACAAAGAAGGGTCTGGTCTGACCAGACCGGACCCTTTTATATTCCTCCTTAGCTCAGTCGGTAGAGCATGCGGCTGTTAACCGCAGGGTCGTTGGTTCGAGTCCAACAGGGGGAGCCAGAAACGAGTGCGGCTTGCCGTCACGAATCATGGCGGCAAGCTTGTTCTCTTCTAAAGAACCGAACACCGGTAGATGGGCCTTTAGCTCAGTTGGTTAGAGCAGCCGGCTCATAACCGGTCGGTCCACGGTTCGAGCCCGTGAAGGCCCACCATGTAGGGGTATAGCTCAGCAGGTAGAGCAGCGGTCTCCAAAACCGCGTGCCGAGGGTTCGATTCCTTCTGCCCCTGCCATAGAAAAAACAGTAGACGCTGATGATATAAAGTAGAAATGGCGCGGTAGTTCAGTTGGTTAGAACGCCGGCCTGTCACGCCGGAGGTCGAGGGTTCAAGTCCCTTCCGCGTCGCCATTTGCTGCTGTAGCTCAGTCGGTAGAGCACATCCTTGGTAAGGATGAGGTCTCCGGTTCAAATCCGGATAGCAGCTCCACATGAAGCCCTAGAGCCGCAAGGCTTTGGGGCTTTTTGTTTTTTCTTCCAGCAGATTGAGCGGCGGAAAAAACCAGACAAAAACCCAGACGGGGGCAAAAAACGGAGCCGGACAGGTCAACCCTGCCCGGCTTTTTTCGTGTCCTGTTTGAGGGCGTCCCGGAAAATCTGACTGGCCCGCTTCATGCTCTCCTGATCGGCATGGGTGTACATCCGCAGCGTGACCGCCTTGTCACTGTGGCCCAGCTTCTCAGACACGCTGGCCACGTCTGCCCCGCTCGTGATGGCAATACTGGCAAAGGTGTGGCGCAGTTTGTGGGGGTGGAGATCTGGGACGTTGTAGCGTTTGGCGAACTTCTTCAGGTAGCGTGTAGGGCTTTGAGGATGCATCGGCTCCGGGCTGCCGTCCTGGGTAAAGACATAGGAGCTGATGGCCTGGGCGGCTTGCTCCGAGCGAAGGGCCCGCAGCAGGGCGGTAATATTGGCGGGGGTAATGTCCGGCAGCTTCAGATCCCCCAGGGCGGGATAGATCCACTTGTCAAGCATCCCCTGGAAGCTGCTTCGGCTGTTCTCTGAGATGGAAATGGTCTTGGCGGGCATGAAAACATCCTCGCTGTACTGCTTCAAGGTCTGGATCCTGGCGGCGGCCCGCCGGGCATCAGCTTCCCGCTCGTGCCGCTCTGACCGGCTGATAATCTCCCCAGCCTGGCAGCGGCGCTCAAAGTCGGCGGTGACCTTGGAGAGTTCCCGGTCTATGGCCCGCTGGCCCCAGCCTGTGGGTGGATACCACCGCATGGACAGAGGAGCTGCGCTCCGGCCACGGCTGACCCGGATCTCATAGAAGGAATCCCCGGCCTTGTTGGTCATTTTCCGGGTGGAAGGCATAAAATCATTTCCTTTCCCGGCCCTGTGTGATACAATGAGAAGGCATACAGGGCCTATCTTTGTCTGTGGGGTCTGTTGCGTCTTGCCCGTCCCGGTGTTGCAGCGCCGGGACGGGTTTTGTTATGTCATAGTTTAATCGTTATTGTCAGAATATTCAGGCAGTAGGGTGAGTTCCTCGGTGCGTTTTGTAGCTTCTTTTCTTCCTTTGTCGTTCAGCTTCAAAAAATGGTGCATTATAAGCGTACCGCTATTGGTTAAGACGTCAGGAATCGCTGAATGGTCGGGGGCGTTTTCAGCGCTCTTATACAGCAAGTCGAGGAGTGTTTTTAGTTGCTTAAGTTCATCGTTTGATAGCTTTTCGGCGTAACAGTCAGGAAAATCATCAAAATCTAATGGAGAAAAGACATATGTGACACCAAACGATGAACCGCCAAGTAAATAATCAACAGTGCAATCAAGATAATATGCTAACTTTTTGAGAGAAGTATAATCCGGCTCTCTCTTACCCTGCTCCCAATTACTTATTGTATTTTGAGCAACACCAATCAATTTCGCTAAGCGTGCCTGGCTATATCCACGCATCTTCCTAAGTTCTGCTATACGGTTTTTTTGTTCCATAAACATCACTTCCTTTATTACAAGTCAATAATATCACAGCGGGAGATAAAAAACAATAGAAAATTATCGCAATTTGGGATTGACAAGCGGGAATGTATCTGCTAATATAATCGCATAACGGGATAATATTCCGATATGCGATAAAACGGAGGGCAATTGTATGCTTGCAGAAAGAATTAAACAGTATCGCATGGCTGTGGGAATGACTCAAAAGGAATTGGCCGGAGCGATCAATGCATCGCAGAACACCATCTCTCAGTATGAATCTGGAAAAAGAACACCTACCGTAAAAAGGCTACTTGAAATTTCTGCTATTTTAGGGTGTTCGGTAAATGAATTGACGGTTCCGCTCGCTAGTACCGATGCAGTAGGATATGACAAAAACGAAGATGAATCCCAATAAGGTGTGTCCAACTTGGACGCAGGAAAGGAGAATGAACCATGTCAGCACAAAAGCAGACGCCGTTCCAGACCATTGAGCAGGCGTGCAAGACCACAGGGCTGTCCATGTACTATCTGCGCCGGGGCTGCTGGGACGGCACTGTGCCCCACGTCAAGAGCGGCCGGGTCTATTACATCAACATTCCCGCCCTCCTGCGCAGTCTTGGGGCCACGACAGAGGAGTCGGAACCGGCCCAGATGCCCGACAAGGTGACCGATATCAGGGCCGCAGGCCGAAAGAAGGCAAGGGCATGAGGGAATCGGCACTGGAGGGTATCTCCTTCTGCCTGGTGCTGGTGCTGGCGGCCTGTGCGGACGGCCTGGCAGATTGCTCGGGCGGTATGGTTGCCCTGCTGGTGGGGGGGGTTCTCCTGCCCGGTGTTCCCCTGCTCCTGGCACGTCTGGGAGGGACAGGCTACCGCAGAAGGCGGGCCAGAGGGCCGCATAAGACAGGGCAAACCCGCTCGAGCGGGCGGATTTTGGGCAAAAAGAAAGCCGTTGAGGTGGTAACGACACCCCAACGGCAGGTGAAAAAAAGCGGTCAAGCAAGTATTTCACGTCTCTATTTTACAGAGGCAGAGGGAGATTGTCAAATTGAATTTTAAGGGAATTGAGACTTTGACAGAGCGGGCCAATGCCCGGCAACTGTCCCTTGTGCTCCACATTGTACGTTCTATCGTGGGAAAGGGGGCGCAAGTATGACCTGTCTGGAGAAAATGCGCCGCTATATTGAACTTACTAGGGTTACATACAGCGATTCTACCCCGTATCAAATGAACATTGCAGAAATGCTGGAACTCCGCGCTCTGGTGGAAAAGACTCCTATGGACGCTTTGTGCCTTGCTTTTGAGTATGGGCGGGCAAAGGGTGTGATAGCTGCCAAAAACGGAGCTGCAAAATAGAAGATAAGGAAAACATACGGGGGTATGGCAAATCGCCGTACCCCCGTAGGCGTTTTGGAACGCACGGTTGCCGGTTGGCCCTGATGGGTGCGGCGTACCTGTGTATGGGCCTGGTAAATTGCCAAGCGATTGTGAATTTCAGAAAAGGAGGCTTTTCTATGTATTTTAAAGTATGCCCGAATTGCGGGGCGCATCTGGATCCGGGCGAGCGTTGCGACTGTAAGGACACAAAAGAGCCTGTCCGGCGTTGTGAGCACCAGGCAGGCCATTTCGGGAACAGCACCATGCGGAGTTCCCGGACCAGGCGGAGCACGCACCAGCGGCCCGCTGGAAGTCTGACACGGTAAAGGGGGTGCAAGGTATGACCTGTCTGGAGAAAATGCGCCGCTATATTGAGCTCACCGGGGTTACATACAGAGATTCCACACCGTATCAAATGGACATTGCAGAAATGATGGCGCTCCGCGATATGGTCGAAAAGACTCCTATGGATGCCTTGTGCCATGCTTTTGAGTATGGGCGGGCAAAAGGCGTAAGAGCAGCCAAGAACGGAGCCGCGAAATAGGAGAAACGGGAAATATGCGGGGGTATGGGAGAGCGCCCTACCCCCGCAGACGTTTAAACAGAGGACAGAATGAGCATGGACCAATACCTGACATACACGGCAGAGGATTACCGCAATACGGTAAAAGCACTAAAGGCGATGAGAAACATACCCTTTGACAACCAGCGCAGCAGAGAAGCGCAGGAACGGGAACGGGCCATACTGGAAGCAGCATTGGAGGCGGCCAGATATGCGGCCCTGCGGATGGAAAACCCGCCTCTGACCAGGGAACATCTGAAGCGGATGCACGGACGGGCGGTATACCTGGAGCGCCCTGAATATTCCTCCGGGTCAGCGGGAATCGTGGACGGGCGTAATGAAACCATTGTAATTCTCGGACCTGAAGGAATAGAGCGGGGCACGTGGTTTTGGGGGATTCCCGGCAGATATTACCGTTTCCCTGTTGATGGCGCGGACTTATGTTTCTTTAAGTAAGTATGCCAGAGCCAGGACACCGGAACAGCAAAGTAGCGATTACACCAGAGAAGGGAGCAGAGTATGGCAAAGCGGAAAAAAACCATAGTGGCCGGTGACTTGGTAAAGACGGTGATTTACACAGCTCCGGAACCCAGGGACGGAGCACGGGTGCGGGCGGCAAAGTCCCGGATGACAAGTGCCGCGCAAAAGGCCATGAACGACAAAACAGCGCGGGGAAAGTTGGAAATGTCGATAGCGGCCAACTTCAAACGTCATGATCTGTTCCTCACATTGACCTATCGCTTAAAAGATCTTCCGGACAATCGAAAAGGAGCGGTAATCAATGTGCGCAAATTCCTACGGAACATGAGGGAATACAGAAAATCCGTAGGGATTCCATTTAAGTATATTTACGTCACGGAGGAAAAGCACGGGGACGGTAAATTACACCATCATATTATCATGAACGCTACCGAGCGGGATATTGAGACAATCCGCAGCCTGTGGCCCTATGGGGATGTGATTGACATTGAATACCTTGGATGCCGGGAATATGTGACTTGGGCAGAGTACATGACAAAAGAAGGTGTAGAAGGCCGACCGGTGGGGGCGCAGTTGTGGACGGCAAGTAAAAATTTGGAAAAGCCAAAGGTTACATACAGCTATGTGGACAACGATGAAACATTGACCGCGCCCATCGGTGCGCATGTATTGGAAAAGGAGGAAAAGGTTACAGAGTTCGGGAGCTACTGCTATATTAAATATTATATTCCGCCTAAATACTGGGAAGAGGAACGCCCGCAAAAGCGCGAGCCGTGGCCTCTTATGTCTTGTTTATAATAAGATATAACTTTAGAACAGGGTATGTAGAATCGGCGGTTTGGGCATTGATTGCCCCCACGCAGTGCGCTATGCTAGAGGCGAAAACAGGATAAGATTTGCTAAGATCCTTGCGCGGAGGCGCACGGGCGCGGTTCATCTGAAGCCAGGTGGTAGAAATTTGGAAAACACCTTAGCAAGAGGTCTCTATCCGGCGGTAGATGGCGGGTAACATCCTGGCATTATTGCGCTCCTGACCGCCCGGTATATCCAGAGTGGGCCGAGAGAATGGGCCGCAGCTTGGCCGGTACGGGTTGGCGGCCTTCCCCTCCAGCGGGGCGGCGCGGGGTGGCCCATGTTCCTCCCGCTCCAGCGGAGGAGCGTGGGAGTGCTGTGGACGGTGGGGATGTTCTTCCCCTAGAAGAAGTGGAGCAGTGTGGGAAATTTCCATGCGCTTGGAAATATGGGAAAAGCATAGCTGTTTTGAAAAGGCGGGGTGTATCTACATGACCAATGAGGAGCTGGCAAGCATGATCCAGAGCGGGGAGCGTGGAAAGGTTCTGGAACTGTGGGAACAGGTACGGCGGTTTGCATGGCAGCAGGGCAAAAAGTGGGCAGCATACCACGGCCATGGCATGGAAATAGAGGACTATGCCCAGGTGGGCTTTTTAGCCATGCTGGACGCCCTGGGAAGCTGGAAACGCGCAGAAGGGCGTTTCATCACCTGGTATGCCATGCGGTTAAAAGCGGCGTTTACTGCGTCGTCAGGACAGCGAACCCAGCGGGACAGAATGGACCCGCTGCAAGCAAGCATGTCGCTTGAAATGCCGCTACGAGACGGAGATGGGAAACAGATCTTCCTAGCGGATGTGATCCCGGATAAATCGGCGGAGCGGGATGTGGAGCGGGTGGTGGAGCGGGACTTTGTAGAGCGTAGGAGGACAGCTGTGCGGCAGGCCCTGGTGGGACTGCCAGAGGACCAGCGCCGGGCGGTAATCCTACGCTATTGGGCCGGGGTTCCTGTTGATCCAAAGATACACCGCGAAGCCTTGCGGGCACTGAGACGGCCTGCCGTGTCCCGGGGGTTACTGGAGTACCTGTGAATAACTGGCGGTGCTGATGGCTGTGAAAGCCGCTCAGGGCGGGGGAGTGGTGGCAGGCGTCCGCTCGCTGGGGGGAGGAGTGATAGCCCTCTCCTGGAGTATAGCGTGGGGCCATACGGATGCAGCCGGGCGGTTGGCTCTTTGATAGAACGAGCGGGCGGTGATCTAGGCCGCGCAGCGATGCCCGTTAGGATGCTTTTGCTGGCCGTTCTGCTTTCTGGAGAAAATGCCAAACGCTTGGGAATTTAGAATTTTTGGCAAACGAGAAATGGGGGCGAGGCTGTGAATAGGACCTTGCGAAGGAGAATTAAGGAGCTACGGGAAAGAAAGCATATATCCAGGAGCGCCCTTTCTCAACTATGCGGCCTCAGCCGAAACATGATAGGACTGTACGAGCGGGGAGAAGCTGACCCGTCCGCGGGAACTGTGTGCATCCTTGCGGACATATTCGGGGTATCAACGGACTATCTCCTTGGAAGAACAGAACAGCGGGAATAAAAAACAGAGCCGCCCCGGCCATAAGGCCGGAACGGCTTAGTTCTATATGTACATCATCGGCAGGGCGGATCATGTATGCGTCTCATTGTTTCGCAAAATCTGGACATTATAAAAACTTGCGGCGGCTTGGAAACCTAAGAACGTCAAGGCGAACAGTGTATAATCTCCTGTGCCGTAGCCACTTAGATAAAGCCCGGGGTTACTCTTGTTTAAAGAAAAGGTATGGTCCACGGCGGCCTTTCCGAACAATGCAACAGCACGGGATTCTGGTACACGGTCATGGGTTCCAAGAAGAACGGCTTCACGCGCAAAAAGCGCAGAAACCTGGTCCTTGTTTAATTCCTTCATTGGTATGTGGTCCTCCTTGATTTTTGAGTGCAGAGGCGGTATGCTGATGATACCAGCGCCCGTGGGGTGTTGGGTGGTGGCCCTCATATCCGTTTGCTTTGGTCGGCTGGGATATGGGGGCCTTTCTCATGCGACATGGAAGCGGCGAGACGTGCTGGTACGGGTAAAGCGGGCCGCAACCTCAGGCAAAGCAGCTTTCAGCGCCGTAGTGTCCAGCCTGGAAGCTGTGACGGGCTTCCAGGTAATTTTATACTCACCTGCACGCAGCTCCTCGGAATCGCCCGTGTGGGCCTTGATGGCGTCACGGATGCGCTCGGCCTCTGCCTGAGCCTCTTCAATCAGATTTTGGAGCTGGCGCAGATCCCGGATTTTCATTTCCAGTTCGGTGATGCTCATAGTATTGACCTCCTTATTTTTTCAGGTATGCCCCGGTACTGCGGCGGTTTCGTCTATTTCAACGGCGTGGCGGGCTCCCGGGGGCCTGTCCCTCTTGACATTATGAATTATAGCATATCTACCGGTAGATAACAAGCGGCATACCGTACAAATATCTACCGGTAGATTTGTGCAATATATATCTACTGGTAGATTGAATTGTGTGGTATAATTTAGACATAATGGAGGAGGTGCCGAGATTTTACCGGCCCAAGAAAGGAGGAAAGCATGGCAGGGAAAACCGATGCGCAGAAGCGTGCCCAGAAGGCATATATGGAGGGCTTTGCACGGGTTGAAATCAGAATGACTACACAGCAAAGGGCAGCGGTTCAGGCCCATGCAGAGGCCCACGGCGAGAGCGTGAACGGCTTTATCAACCGGGCCATAGCTGAGGCGATGGAGCGGGACAGTGTCGCTTGTGCGGTCACTGGTGGGCCTGCTGAGGGCACAAAATAACCCCAGGCACAGCGCCCGGGGCTTGACAGTGCGGCCACAGCGGCCTATAATGGACATAGAAAGAGGCGCTGCCGAGTCGCCGTATCGGTCAGCCCTTACAAACTACTTGATGTGATCGCCGTACTTGTCAGGGTGCCGGCGGTCACTTCTTTTTTGCCTGAATAAACAGGCTGCAAACACCAATGATGACCAAACAAAGCTGAAGAACTTCGGATGTACTCATGGGCAGCCCTCCTTTCCAAAGATCGGAGAGCAAAGAAGCTGCCCTCCGTCAAGAGGGCTGACCGCTGCTGTCCGGCAGCGCCAAGGTCAGCATAACATAGAATGGAGTCGAAAGCAAGTGGGGGACTTTATGTCTGGTTTTTTGGCATATAGGGATGAGGTCAGCGGTCAGGGTGGCAGATAGAAACCCAGACAAAAACCAGACGGACACCCCGAATAAGTTCAGAAACGCCAATGTAAGCAGACAAAAGAACAGAACAGAAAAGCCGGGGAAGTATTGCGCCACAAGGGAAAGAGACGATAGCGGGCGAAAGGCCGGTGAAGTGGAAAATGCGCAAAAAGTAATTGGTAAGGATGAGGTCTCCGGTTCAAATCCGGATAGCAGCTCCACGAAAACCGCTCAAATCTTATGGTTTGGGCGGTTTTTGTTTGCATTCTTGAACTTTTTGGGAGCTTTGAGAAATGAAAAAGGGCCTCATATCATGCCAGTACCAGCTACCGTCAGGGCATTTGCGGCAGGGCCTTACGATGTTGTCATGACGGTATGGCCTCAGCAGCTGGGCGATTCATACGGCGTGTCCGACCACTGGACCGATTTTTATCCGCAGTACACCTATGATAAGCTGGAAGTGCTGAGCGGAACAAGTGCGACTACGTTCAATCCTGATGGGCAGATCGCACGACAAGAGGCCGTTGTAATGCTTTATCGGCTCTATACTGCATTGGGCTATCAATTTCCCCAAAATGCGGAATACACGTTTAACGATGCAGAGCAGTTTGCAGGTTGGGCAGAGGAAAGCATTGAGGCAGTTTCAGCGGCTGGCATTATGTCTGGTATTGGAAACAATGAGTTTGGTCCTCAGCAAATTTATACCTATGAGCAAAGCGCATTGATGATGGTCCGCATCTATGACTTGTTGAGCAAATAGTGAATAACAAAGCGGCTGACGATTGACCAATCGCCAGCCGCTTTCTTTTATTTTGGCTTGCTTAAAAAAATCAGGACTCCGGCGGAACTGTACCACCGGAGCCCCTGTGCTTTTTCCGCCAGCCTTTGCGGAAGGGACTTTCACCCAGCCCTGAAGGTCGGTTTGGTATGGATTTTTCAGGATTACAGGTCGTACTCCTGGGGAGGATTACCGGAGAAGTCGGCAATCACCGCGTGGGTGTCGGCCAGATAGAACACCGCAAAAATCGGGTTGCCGGCGGTCTGGTACTGGCCCTTGACGATGGGGTTTTGGATGCACATTTCCTTGACCGGCATATTGTTCTCAAAGACTGCCCTGCCGTTCAGACGAATCCAGGCATACGCGGGACTGGACACGGAAACCCCCACATAGGGGTTGGCCTGCATATCCTGATAGACATCCTTCTGGTTGTTGGTGCAGAACCACAGCTTGCCGTCTTTCTCACCGGCGAACATGAAGGGGCGGCACTTGGCCTTTCCATCCCGGCCAACAGTGGCCAGATACTGTACGGGATTCTCCTGCAAAAACTTCACAACTTCGTTCATGATCGTTACCTCCTGGTTGAATGGTTTGTTTTCAGGCTTGTCATTTCTGCCTTGTATGGTTATAATAAGCCTAATAGTTTCTATTGTAAAGTAAGCACTTCATTGTGACATAGTTACTAAAAGGAAACGAATGGAGGTATGATCGAATGGAGATGGTAAAAAATCTGCCGGCCTGCCCGGTGGAGACCACCCTTATGCTCATCGGCGACAAGTGGAAGGTCCTCATCCTGCGGGATCTGATGCCGGGGACCCGGCGGTTTGGGGAACTCAAAAAGTCCATCGGCAGCGTGTCCCAGAAGGTGCTGACCGCCCAGCTCCGGGACATGGAGGCGAAGGGGCTGGTCAGCCGGAAGGTATACGCCGAGGTCCCGCCCCGGGTGGAGTACAGCCTGACCGACCTGGGCAAAAGCCTGAAGCCCATCCTGAACGCTATGTGGGCCTGGGGGGAGGGCTACCAGGCGCGGAACCGATAAAAAGGACGGAGCAGACCGAAGATATTTTCGATCTGCTCCGTTTTTTCAGACCTGCCGGCCCATTTCATAGGCATCTTTCATGGCCGGGGTGTCCTTCACCTTCCCCGGCTCATAGACGCCGCTGCCGATGATGACGCCCTTTTCCACCGCGCCCTCCACACAGTCGGCATAACCCCGGAAGCAGGCCAGGGTGGTGTCGGCAGAGGAACTGGCCTCATCCGCCATGGTGGCGATGTAATAGAACTCCTTGTTCTTCACCTCCAGCCAGCGGGCCACCGTGCGGTCGATCACCGCCTTGAGCTGGGCGTCGATGGAGTAGAAGTAGACGGGGCTGGCTAGAACGAGCACATCGGCGTCGATCATCTTTTGCAGCAGCTCCGCCATATCGTCCCTGTGGGCGCAGGCGCCGCCGTGCCCCTGACAGTAATAGCACCCGGAGCAGGGGGCGATCTTCTTTTCCGTCACACGGACCTTCTCCACATCGTGCCCTGCCTCCCGGGCGCCCCGCAGGAATTCATCGCACAGCAGATCGGAATTGCCGCCCTTGCGGGGACTGCCGGATAAGATCAGAACTTTTTTACCCATGTTAAACACCTCTTACGTTATTTGCGCTTTGATACGTTCCACTGTCCACCGGTTCACACCACTCGGTTTCAGCCTTCTCGCCGGGGACCTCTACCGCCAGATGGGAGAACCAGCTGTCCGGGGCCGCGCCGTGCCAGTGTTTGACGCCTGCCGGAATGTTGACCACATCTCCGGGGCGCAGTTCCCGGGCGGGCTGTCCCCATTCCTGATAGCAGCCCCGCCCGGCGGTGCAGAGCAAAATTTGTCCGCCGCCGGACTTGGCGTGGTGGATGTGCCAGTGGTTCCGGCATCCCGGCTCAAATGTGACATGAAAGATCCCCACCTGGCTGGTGGAGAGCGGAGCCAGATAGCTCTGTCCGGTGAAGTAAGGGGCAAAACCGTCGTTGGGGGCCCCGATGGGGAAGACCGCGGCATGGGCGTGGGCCTGCTTTGCGTCCCCGGGCTCGGCATCTTCCGCCCAGATCTCCTTTGCCATGCGGAAGGCCGCCCACGCTTTGGGCCAGCCGGCGTAAAAAGCGGCGTGAGTCAGGATCTCCGCAATCTCCGGCCGGGTGATCCCGTTCTGTCTGGCCGACATCAGATGGTACTGGAATGAGGGATCTGTAAGCCCCTGGGCCATCAGCGCCGTTACAGTAACCAGAGAACGGTCCCGGGCCGAGAGCTCCTCTTCTCGAGCCCACACCTGGCCGAAGAGGACGTCGTCATTGAGTTGTGCAAATTGGGCAGCAAATTCCCCCAGGGCATCCCTGCCGGCTGTCTGTTTGATCGCCATATTGTGCACTCCTTCTGGAACAGGTTAGTTTCTCTGCTTGACCAGATACCGCAGCCACAGGCTGCCGCCCGCCATGACCTTGGCCTCCTTCAGCGCAAAGCCCATGGGCGTATCGTTGCTCAGCCCTTCCTTCGCCAGGAAAAGGGGCTGGGTGGCGGAGGACCCGTCTGCGGCGGCGGCCACCACCACGCTCACCTCGTCGCACATCCCGGCTTGCAGGAAGGACCAGTTCAGAGCAGCGCCGCCGCCCAGCATCAGCGTTTCGATGCCGAACAGCTCTTTCAGCTTACTCAGCGCCAGACCGTAGTTCAGAGCGTCCTCCCCGGCGATGATGTAGGAGATCCCCAGCCGGCAAAGAAAGTCCTTGTAGGCGTTGGAGGCCCGGCCGGTCAGCACCTCGATCACGTGGGCCGTGGTGTCGATGTAGGTCAGGGTGCTGTCTTTCCAGCCCAGCGTTCCGGAGGGGTCTACCGAGACATAATACATCTTGGCGTTTTTTGACACATAGTCCCCATCCGGGACCGCCGGAGCGTGTTCATTCAGCGCGGGCGCTTCATAGAAGGTGAAATTGTCGTCGGTGGTCACGCGGCCGGAAAGCCAGCCCTGATGCTTGTAATAGGGCTTTTTGCCAAAGGCGATATTGTAAAAGACATCCCCGGCGGCCTCACCCTCCGGCGTATCCATGTATCTGCCCATGATCTTGCCGTCCAGAGAGGTCATCATGTGGCAGAAGAGATAGGGGCGCGCCATAGATTCTCCTTTCATTTCGCAAGGTTCACAAGCCACTCTACTGTTTCCGGATCATAGTGGGAGAAGAACAGGCTTTCTCCGGTGTCAAGGGCTTCGATCCGGCACATCTCCGCATCCGTCAGGATGAAGTCAAACACCTGGAAGTTTTCCTCCATTCGTTCCTTTTTGGTGGACTTGGGAATCACGACCACGCCGCTTTGCAGAAGAAACCGCAGCGCCACCTGCGCCGTGCTTTTGCCGTATCCCTGGCCGATCTCCGCCAGCACAGGGTTGGTAAAGAGGCCGTTCTTTCCCTCTGCAAACGGGCCCCAGGATTCAATTTGGGCGCCGTATTTTTTCAGGATGGACCTTGCTTTCTTCTGCTGCTGGAACACATGAGTTTCCACCTGATTGACGGCGGGAACGACCTCGCAGAAATTTGCCAGATCCACAAAGCGGTCCGGGTAGAAGTTGGAGACGCCGATCGCACGGACGTTCCCCGCCCTGTACGCCTCCTCCATCGCCCGATACGTGCCATAATAGTTGTTGAACGGCTGGTGGATCAGCAGCAGGTCAATATATTCGCTCCGCAGTTTGCGCAGAGAGTCCTCAATAGAGCGCTTGGCGTTTTCGTACCCCGCATTCGTGATCCACACCTTGGTTGTAAGAAAGAGCTCTTCACGGGGAACGCCGCATTTCACGATGGCGTTTCCCACGCCCTCCTCGTTGCCATAGGCCTGGGCGGTATCAATGCTGCGATACCCAACCTCAATGGCATCCAGTACACAGCGCTCGGTCTCCGCAGGGTCTACCTGGTAGACGCCGTATCCCAGAGCAGGCATTTTGATCCCGTTATTCAATGTGACAAAGTCCATCATTCATATTCCTTTCTCTGATTGATTCGTTCGATCCACTGCTTCAAGGCAGGACCCGCATTCGCGGCGGAGCTGCCGTGAATGGCTAGTCCCTGCTTTACGGTTGCGCCGGGACAGAGCCGCCGGATGTCAGCCTCGCTATGCCCCATGCCGCTGCCCTCGTGGGTGCAGAAGGGGCAGAGGGTCTTTCCGGAAAAGTCGAACCGCTCCAGAAAGGTGAAGACCGCTATGGGCATGGTGCCCCAGTAATTGGGGTAGCCCAGATAGATGGCGTCGTATCCATCCAGACTGTCTGGGTATTCCTTCAGCTCCGGCCGGGCGTCCCGGCGCTGGTCATCCTGAGCCTCGGCAATGCACGCGTTATAGCCCGGGGAATAGGGCTGGATAGGGTCGATCTTGAACCGGTCTGCCCCGGTCAGCTTCTCCAGCAGCTCCGCCGCGATCTCGGTATTGCCCACCTTGACCCTCCGCAGGGTTCCGCTGAAGTAGTTCTCATCCGCGCGGGAGAAATATGCGATCAATGCACGCATAGCCACACCTCCTCAACGATATGCGCGTTCAAAAATGGCCGCGCATTCTTCGTCGGTCATCGGAACGGGGTCTGCGCCGAACAAGCCGCCCATGGTGGCACGCGCGTTCTGTGCCAGCATTATGCAGTCGTCTTTCTGAATGCCATAGTCGGACATCTTCAAATCAGCCACACCGCAGGCCTCCTGCAATTCCACAAGAGCGGTTACAAAGTCCATAGGATCACTGGCATCCTGCTTGCCCAATGCCTTTGCCATGCGGATAAAGCGGTCATCACAGCAGTGCTTGTTGATAAAATGGGTGTAGTATTCCTTGGAAAGCATGATCAAGCCGGCGCCGTGGGGCAGATCACCGTGATATGCGCTCATGGCGTGTTCCATGGCGTGTTCACTGGTGCAGGCGCCCACGACCATGGAGTATCCAGACATGGTGTTGGCAAATGCCATGTGTTCCCGCGCCTCCATGTCGCTGCCATCCCGCACTGCCCGTGCCAGATATTTTCCAACATTCTCGATCGCGGCCAGCTGCACCATATCGCTCATCAGGCTGTTCGCCTTGGAGATAAAGCCCTCAGTGGAGTGGAACAGTGCGTCAAAGCCCTGATAGGCTGTGAATTTGGGGGGCACGGTTGCCATCAATTCCGGATCGACCACAGCCAGTGTGGGGAACAGACTGTCCATGCCGCCGCAGCCGATTTTCTCGTTGGTTGCCGGATTGGTGACCACGCCCCACTGATCCACCTCAGAGCCGGTGCCCGCCGTGGTGGTGATCGCGATCCAGGGGAGGACGGGGTTTACCAGGGGCTGCATCTTTCCGGTGGCTCCAGGCACATAGTCCCACAGGTCGCCGGGCTGAGGCGCGTACATCGCCATAACCTTGGCGGCATCCATCACAGAGCCGCCGCCCAAGGCTACCACAAAATCACAGCCGTTGCTGCGGGCAAAGGCCGCGCCCTCCTCCACAGTGGCCTTCAGCGGATTGGATCCGACCTTATCGAACAGGGCGACCTCCACACCGGCCGTACGAAGCTGCTCTGTGGTGCGGTCCAACGCACCGCTCCGCCGCGTGGAGTTACCGCTGGAAATGACCAGCATGGCCTTCTTGCCGGGCATGGCCTGCTTGTGCAGATTGTTCAGCTGTCCCGCGCCGAACAGAACACGGGTCGGGACATAAAACATATAAGACATGATCGTTTCCTCCTGTCATTTCTGTTTTTACCTTTTGTTTATGCTTGTATTCTACGCTGCGGTTCCTTGACGTGGAAGAATCGATGTGGTAACATTGCATTAACTAAAAGGAAATACGCGCCGTTTCCGAGCAATGGAGGAGTGGAGGGATGCGGGATGTTCAATCCACAACTGAAAACATTTGTGATCGTTGCCGACTGCGGCAGTTTCAATAAAGCGGCGGAGAAGCTCTATATCTCGCCTCCATCTGTGATGAAGCAGCTCAATGCGCTGGAAAAGCATCTGGATCTGAAACTGCTGGACCGGACCAACCAGGGGATCAGGCTGACCGCCGCGGGACGGGTCATTTACCGCCATGCCAAGGAATTTTTTGACCGCTCGGAGCAGGCGCTGGCCGAGGCCAGAAAAGAGGAGGCCCGGTTCAGCACAACCTTTTGCATCGGCAGCTCCATCCTGAATCCCTGTAAACCCTTCATGGACCTCTGGTATCAGGTCAACGGGATCTTTCCCGGTTACCGGCTGCACATCGTCCCCTTTGAGGACGATCATCAGGGGATCCTGGGGGAGATCGGGGCGCTGGGGGAGAAATTTGACTTTCTGGTGGGGGTCTGCGATTCCAAATTGTGGCTGAACCGCTGCAATTTCTTTCCGCTGGGGACGGTCCAGCACTGCATTGCGGTCAACCGGGACCATCCGCTGGCAGAAAAAGCGCGTCTGACCATAGAAGATCTCTATGGTCAGACGCTGATGATGGTAAAACGGGGGGACTCTGCCACCGTGGACCGGATCCGGGATGAGATCGAACAGCACCCGCAGATCCAGGTGGAAGATACGCCCTGGTTCTATGATATGGAGGTGTTCAACCGCTGCGCCCAGACCACAAATGTCATCCTGACGCTGGAGTGCTGGAAGGACGTCCACCCATCGCTGGTGACCATCCCCGTGGAATGGGACCATCCGATCCCCTTCGGCCTGCTGTATGCCAGGGAGCCCTCGGAGGATATCGACCGATTTTTGGACGCCGTGGCAGCACATCAGAGGGCTTAAAAGGGCTGCGCCGCCGGGATGTGTCGCTTGAACCGCCCCCGCATTCCGCCCAGATCCGCGGCTGGGCCGCGGAAAAAGATCGAGAGGGGAAACCGCCAAGAACGCTGGAAAGCATGTCGAACAGAACATGTTAAAATCAGCGGAAAAGACGCGAAAAGACGCAAAACCGGCGCTGGTAAGGACGGGGCATCCGTTTTAAATCCGGACAGCAGCTCCCGAAATCCTCAAAAACTTCGTTTTCCAGTGATAAATTTGAAGAAACTGTCCGAAGAAGAAAAGAAGTGGCTGAAAAAGATTGCTCAGAAGTCGGACTTGCTGAAAAATCCAACCCCACAGCGGGGGGGGGAAGGAAAGAACGACAAACTGGAATTTTAGAAGGTGATAAAATGAAAAAATTTCCTGATTATAAAACCGCTAAATGGGATAAGCGGAAAGACGTTATACTCAAGGGAATGCACTATGATTATGAAGAACTTGAGTCCCTGAACAGCGATTATTTGAACGGGAAAATCAATGAAGTAAAATACCATTCCCTGCTTTCATTATGTTTCTCAAGAATTGCCAGAAATGAATTCATGCAAGGCAGGCATCGGGAATGCTATGTATGCGTGTCAAAACAAATTGACGAATTTGCGCTTGCTGTTCAACTGTTACAAGAAGGAAGAGATGCACCGGCAGCTACAAAAAGGCATATTGAAAGCTGCCTTAAATCAATATACTATGGCTGTGCAGCACTTTTTGTTTCCAACTATGATGTGATTCCTAAAGTGACCAGCCCTGATTCAAATCTTGTTCAAATGCTGTTACATAAAACAGTTAAGCAAGCGGTTGATGATCCGATTGACGAAATGATAAACGCAATCAGTCTGAAAAATTCCGAACAATTTGAAACCGCATTGATAAAAAGAATCAAAGAAATCAGGCGATTTGATATAGATCATTTTCTTTGCATGGATATTTGGTCAATGGGACTGATTAAGGAAGCTAAAAAGAATGGGCTGCATTTTCATTCTGATTATATAGAGGTTGATTGTAAAGATAGGTAAACCTCTTTATTAAGTAACTTCCAGTTTGTCGGGGAAATAGCAAAGCCAGCCGAGCCAGTCAACAACAAGATGAACGGCGCAGAAATCCGCCGCCGTTGACAGTACCGCCCGACGTTGCTAATAGGCAGTCAAGGCGGGAAAGCCCTAAAATGGCTTCCCGCCACATAATCACAGCCCTGTTTTCCTGCCGCTTCAAATGCCCTTGCCTTCCCCGGCGGCAACCTCATTTTCGCAGCAACGCCGACAGAGCGTATAACAACGACACTTTGCAAGCAAAGCCGTGTGCCAAGGGACAAGCCCCTTTGGAAACCACGGACAACAAAAAAGGCTGAATATCCCGCACTTTCCCGGTGCTTGATACTCAGCGTTTTTGTTTTCTGCTTTTAGAGATTATAATTTTAATTTTCTGCCGGAACCTGCTTCAAAATGATATTTCACAATTCCCAAATCCAGTTTTGTATAAAAACCCTTACCGCAGACCGCGTTGATTTTATCGTCAGAAGACAATTCAAAGAAAAATTTCTGCTGGTTCATTGCGGTGGGAGCAAGAAGTGCAGCTTCCATACCATTTCGAAACCATTCCGGCATATTGGCGGTACGATTGCAGACGGCCTGCAATGATTTGTTTTTATGCGGTACGCCTTGTGTTTCACCATAGCCGAACGCAATCAGACATATTTGTTTTTCTCCCTTGCAAATATCTGCTTTGCTTTTGCCATGAGTCATTGCCACCCAACAGCTATTGAGCCCAAGCCCCTGCATGGTCAGCACAATTTTTTCACCATAGTATCCTAATGTTTCATCCAGTTTCGGAGATTTTTTACCTACAAGGGCAATATAATTTTTTACTCCGGTGAATTTGCCGTAATGTGCCATCATGGAGTTAAAACATTGCGGCTCATCATAAAAAATCTGAATATGCAATCCTGCTTCCTTGTTGATTTCTTCAATCAATTCATTGAGTACGGCTCGCTGTTTTGAGTCGATCGCAATATCTTTGTATTGGCGGACACTATGACGCTGTTTCATTGATTCCAATATTTCCATTGTAAAGTTACCTCCAATTTTGTTTTTATTCACCACTTCTGTCTGGCAATTCTTTTGAGATTTTCATGCCAAGCTGCAAGGTAGAGATCAGTTGTTCAAAGGCTTCCATTTCGGGGTCAAAATAATAATAATTTTTTGTGCCCTCTTTGCGCACTTTCACAATTCCGGCGTCCTTCATAATCTTTAAGTGATGTGAAACCGCCGGACGGGAAAGGTTTGTTTTCTCTGTAATATCGCCGACTCGAACACCCATGCAGTTTCCCATTTTCATCATCTCTAAAATGAGGTGCTGCCTTGTCTCATCACCGATAGCTGTCAATATCTTGGCCGAAGCCGAGAAGTTTTCTGCCAAAGTGAAAATTTTTTCATTTAATTCCATCCGCGTCTCCCGTTCGTTCAAACGATTAAACCATAAATAGTATAGCATAGAATATAAAAAAATGATGATTGGTAAAGAAAATCGAGATGGTTAATGACATATCAGCATTTCTGAAATTTTTCATAGAAGAGCGGAAATGAAACAAGGCGGCAAGCGTTTTCAGAGAGCGGATAGATTGCGCATCTCCCATCAACCGCCCTGCGGAGAAGAAGTCTTTTGATTTCAATGGTTTGCGTTCCCCTGTGGATGGCCACAAAATCCGTCTTTGTGCAAAAATAAAAAGCAGTGCGGGCCGGCCTTTAAAGGGCCCGGCCCGCACTGCTCCGTTTTCGATCCGTATCCGGTTGGATTATTTGCAAGGGGAGACGTGAACGGCTTATGCCGCGGAAGAGGCCTCCTGGGCGCTGTCCTGCGGTGGCTGGGGACGCTCTCCGTTCTCAGGGGGAGTGCCCGCTGGGCTGGCTGCCCGGATCGCCGTGCGGGCCGCTGTGGCCGCCCATACCGCCCCCCATCTGACCGGGATTTTGCTCTGAGCCGTCGTTGGTCGTGACCGTGCCGCCGCTGTTGGTGTAGGCGCCGTCGCAGTCCAGAGCGGTATTGCCGCTGCCGTTGCAGGTCAGATCCAAAGTTCCGCCGTTGATGGTCAGATCTCCGTTGGAATCCACACAGTCCCCTGTGGAGACAATGGTGAACTCACCGCCGTTGATGAGGATGAAGTCCTCCGCGTCACTGGAGAATGTGTCCTGCGACTGTCCGCCGGGCCCGCGGAAACCGGAACTGTCTGTGCCTCCGGCAGCGTTGAGCCCGTCATCCGAGGAGGTGATATTGAATGTGCCGGCGTCAACCGTGATGCTCAGGCCCTCGATTCCCTCGTAACAGTAGGGGATGGTAAAGGAGCCGTTCTGGATGGTGAGGGCGGCGTCGGAGTGGATGCCGTCGTCGCCGCTGCGGAGGGAGAAGGAGCCGCCGGTGATGAGCAGATCTCCGCCGGCGTGGAGGCTGTCATCGACGGTATCCAGGGTGAACATACCGCCTGTTATGGTGAAACTGCCCTCGGCCTTTATGCCCTTCTGACTTACGGCGTCGACGTCGGCCTCTGCGGCAGTGGTTTCGGCCGAAGCCATTTCGCCCATCTGCTGCCCGCCGCCCATGGGGCCGAAATTATCATTGGAACTGCTTATGTCTACACTGGCGCTGCCCGCACCGGTGTGCAGGTCAAAAGTTCCGCCATCGATCTGAAGCGCTCCCGCGGCGCTGAGGGCGTCTCCCTGTGCAGTAATGGAAAAACTGCCGTCAGCAAGGTAGAGAAAGCCCAAGGAGGGATCATCGCTGTTCTCTGCATGGATGCCGTCCTTGCCCGAGGTGATGGAAAAGCTTCCGTCGGCAATGGCCACGCTGTCTTTGCCGGATAAGCCATGGCTGGCGGCGGTAATAGTATAGCTGCCTCCGGTGATCACCAGTTCATCCTTGGATACCACCCCGTGACCGGCGGGCGACTGGATGGTGAGACTGCCGGCGCCGTTGAGGGTCAGGTCGGTCTTGGAAAAAATAACCG
Organism: Clostridiales bacterium; assembly: GCA_018374635.1. Taxonomy (GTDB): domain Bacteria; phylum Bacillota; class Clostridia; order Oscillospirales; family Oscillospiraceae; genus Pseudoflavonifractor_A. The sequence goes on along the minus strand of JAHAEW010000037.1, from coordinate 10,880 downwards.
CGTCAATGTTGTTTTCGTCTATGGCCACATACGCCCCGCCGTTGGCAAGGTGATTTTCCGTCCCGTCCGCCAGGGTAACGGCGAGGCTCCGGCTGAAATGGGAGCGCCACAGGGTCATGGCACACAACAGAAGGCCCAGGATCAGAGACGTCCCTACACACAACAAAAAGTCTCCGGGGGCGATGGTATTGGTCAAGGCGGTGTCAAAAAGACCTTGAAACAAGCGGTCAGGCATATTTTTTTTCTCCTCTCTGCTGGGAAAGCAGGATATTTTGATAGGCGGTTCCATACTTGGAAAAAGAGGTTTTGAAGAGGCCCTGCTCCGACAGGGCGCGGGCCATCCAGAGGGGCAGGCTGCCTGCCGTCTTTACCTCCATAAGCACCCGGCCGGGGGGGAGGAGGGGGAGGCCCTGGGGGTCGGAGTTCAGGGTAAGCGTCTCCTGGCGGTAGCGGATCTCAGTATCAAAGGTGACCCGGAAAGCCTCGTCCTCCACTCCCCGGTAGGAGTCCCGCTCATAGGAGAGAAAGACTGCCGGGCGCAGGGCGGCGTAAAATCCCGCCGCATAGGCCAGCTCCCCGCCGATCTGGGTGTCCGGCCAGGATGCGCTTCCCGCGATACAGTCCAGGGCCTCCCGTTGGGGCATGGCGAGACGGCGCTTATAGACCACCGAGCCGTACTTCTTTTTCAACTCCACAAACACCGGCTCTTCCAGACCGGCCCGGCGGTAGCTGCGGACGCGGAGCTTTTCCTTGTAGACCGGCCGCTCCAGGCTGCGGCGGATGAGGCGGAAGTCAGGCGTGTCCAGGTAGAGATTGCGGATGGAGCTGTGGCTGTACTCGTCGGGCTCCATATAGGGCGCCATAGCGGCCAGGATGGCCTGCTGCTGCCGGCGGTCCAGTTGGTATTTGATCTCATATCGCTGAAAGACCGTCTGGTTTTTCACGGATGTGGCCTCCTTTTGGAAATTGTAAGGCCAGTATAGAGCCCCAACCCTAATTGAACTTAAAAGCCCGCACTTTTTTGGCTGACATTTTTCGCCCCCGGTGCTATTCTTTTAATTAGAGTTAAGGAGACCCTGCTATTTTTACCTTATTACACAGGAGAGAAGGTGGCGCAATGCGCATTTTGCTGGCAGAGGACGAGTGTTCCCTGGCCCGGGCCGTGGTGGCCCTGCTGGAGAAACACAACTATTCCGCCGACGCGGTGCATGACGGGGAAGAGGCCCTGGACTACCTGGCGGCGGGGAATTACGACGCCCTGATCCTGGACGTCATGATGCCCAGGCTGGATGGGCTGGAGGTCCTGCGGCGGCTGCGGGCGGCGGGGAATTCCATTCCGGTGCTGCTGCTTACCGCCCGGTCGGAAATAGAGGACAAGGTGACCGGACTGGATACCGGGGCCAACGACTATCTCACAAAGCCGTTTTCCACCGAGGAGCTCATGGCGCGCATCCGGGCCATAACCCGCAGCCAGCCCGGCGGTCAGCTGACCAGCCGCCTGAGCCTGGGCAACATCACCCTGGATCAGACCACTTTTGAGCTCTCCTCTCCCCACGGCAGCTTCCGGCTGGCCAACAAGGAGTATCAGATGATGGAGCTGCTTCTGCGCAATCCCCGGCAGCTCATCTCCAGCGAGCGGTTTTTAGAGCGGATCTGGGGCTATGACAGCGAGGTGGAGCTGAATGTGGTGTGGGTGTATATCTCCTATCTGCGGAAAAAGCTCACGGCCCTTCAGGCGGATATCCGGATCAAGGCGACCCGCAACGCGGGCTATTCCCTGGAGGAACATCCATGATCAAGCGCCTTCGACATAAGCTGATCGCCGCCTGTATGGCCTCCCTGGCGGTCGTTTTGCTGGTGATCCTGGGGGGCGTGAATCTGATGGGCTATTACAGGGCCGTCTCCGACGCCGGCGCCATCCTGACGGTGCTGGCCGCCAATGACGGGACCTTTCCCAAACCCCGGGGAGGCCTCCAGCAGCCCCCTCCCGGCGAGCCGGGAATGAAGCGGGACCTCTTTGACCAGCGGGGCATGTCCCCGGAGACGCCGTATGAATCCCGGTTCTTTTCGGTTCTCCTCGGCGAAGACGGCCAGGTGCTCCAGACGGACACCGGACAGATCGCCGCTGTGGACGCGGAGGACGCCGCCGCCTGCGCCCAGAGTGTGGTAAGATCCGGGCGCGGCGCCGGCTTCTGGGGGGACTACCGCTATCTGCGCTGTGACGACGAGCTGGGCAGCCGGGTCATCTTTCTGAACTGCGGCCGCAGCCTCTCTTCCTTCCGCACCACCCTCCTTGCCAGCATATTGCTGGCCCTGTTCGGGCTGGCGGCGGTGCTGGTGCTGCTGCTGATCCTGTCCAAACACATCGTCCGGCCGGTGGCGGAGAGCTATGAGAAGCAGAAGCAATTCATTACAGACGCCGGCCATGAGCTGAAGACGCCCATGACCATCATCAGCGCGGATGCGGACCTGGCGGAGATGGAGTGCGGGGAAAACCAGTGGCTCACCGACATCCGCCGTCAGGCCAGGCGGCTGACCGAACTGACGAACGATCTCATTTACCTCTCCCGCATGGAGGAGGAGCAGCCCAAGCTCCAGTGCATTGAGTTTCCCATCTCCGATGTGGCGGAGGAAATGGCCGGCTCCTTCCAGGGCCCCGCCAAGAGCCAGGAAAAGGACTTCTCCACCTGCATCCAGCCCATGCTCTCCTTTACAGGGGATGAAAAAAATATCCGAAAGCTCATTTCCATCCTGTTGGACAACGCCCTGAAATATTCCCCCCGGGGAGGCAGGATGGAGCTGCGGCTGGAAAAGCAGGGGCGCGCCCTGCGGCTGACCGTATCCAACACCGTCGGGCAGCCTCTGGAGCGGGAGAAGCTGTCCCATCTGTTCGACCGGTTTTACCGGACGGACCAGTCCCGCAGCAGTCAGACCGGCGGCTACGGCCTGGGGCTGTCCATCGCCCGGAGCATCGTGCTGGCCCACAGAGGAAAGATCCGGGCGGAGAGTCCGGACGGAGTCACGCTGTCGGTTGTGGCGCTTCTTCCGCGGTGAACGGATTTTGGGAGGCAGGGGCCGCGGTTTGATCCAAAACCGTTCGTCGAGAGAAATTTTGTGCGGAGATTCGTGGAAAATGGTCTCTTTTGCTGGATTTATCTTTGATTTTTTTCTTTACACAAGGAATAAACTATGGTATAGTAAAAAAGCACGCGATATGTGCACGTCCCATGACTTAGTCCAGGGAGTTTGCCCGCTGTGACGCGGGGGATTCACCCGCCCTGCACTCAGTTGCTGGGAAGAATATCAGAAAGGTGGAATTTTCCCATGATCCGTAAGGACGAGAAGACGGCCGTGATCGAGGCCAACCGCACCCATGAGACCGATACTGGTTCCCCCGAGGTCCAGATCGCCATTCTGACTGCCCGCATCCAGGAGCTCACCGAGCATCTGAAGGTGCATATCCACGACAACCACAGCCGCCGCGGCCTGCTCAAGATGGTCGGTAAGCGCCGCAAGATGCTGGACTACCTGGCGGCCAAGGACATTGAGCGTTACCGCGCCATCATCGCCAAGCTCGGCATCCGCAAGTAAGAAGAAGCGTAACGCCGGAAGCGCGGAGCGTCCGGGAGCAGGCGCACAGGAGACCGCGCAGACGGAAAAACGGGTGCCGCCCCCGGCGGCGCGGATTTTTCGCGGAGCGGTGCGCCGTGTGCCGCTGCGGAGGACGCGCAGCATGAGAAAATAGGGGTGGTGTGGGATTCCACACCACCCTTTTCTCCCATTATCATTCAACCCAACATGACCACACAGAGCCGGAACGCTTTTTTAGCAGTTGAATGCGGGACGAATGGGAATTCGCCTTGGATTCAAGTGCTAAAAGGCCGACGGGCTCTGCTGTGCCAGTGAAAAGGAGGACAACAGATGTCTACTGTTATCAAGCACAGAGAATTCCCCGGCTTCAAGACCTATTCCATGGACCTGGCCGGCCGCCCCCTGGTCATCGAGATCGGCAAGGTTGCCGAGCTGGCCAATGCCGCCTGCATGGTCAAGTACGGCGAGACCACCGTCATGGTGGCCGTCACCGCCTCCGCCCGTCCCCGGGACGGCGTGGATTTCTTCCCCCTGAGCGTGGATTTTGAGGAGAAGCTCTACGCGGTGGGCCGCATCCCCGGCTCCTTCATGCGCCGGGAGGGCCGTCCCTCTCTGCCCGCCGTGCTGGCCTCCCGCCTCATCGACCGGCCCATCCGGCCCCTGTTCCCCTACGACTTCCGCAACGATGTGTGCGTGACCTGCACCGTCATGGGCGTGGACTATGACTGCTCCCCCGAGGTGGCCGCCATGATCGGCACCTCCGTGTGCCTCTCCTACTCCGACATCCCCTGGGCCGGTCCCATCGGCTGCCTGGAGGTGGGCTGCTGCGACGGCCAGATCGTCTTCAACCCCACCCAGGCCCAGCGCGAGACCTCCCAGATGGATGTGACTGTGGCCGCCACCGAGGGCAAGGTCGTCATGATCGAGGCCGGCGCCAAGGAGATCCCCGACGAGATCATGTATGAGGGCATCGTGAAGGCCCACGAGGAGATCCGCAAGCAGGTGGCCTTCATCAACGGCATCGTGGCCGAGATCGGCAAGCCCAAGATGGAGTATGAGCACGCCGACTTCGATCAGGAGCTCTTTGACAAGATCGTGGAGGCCACCATGGACGAGGCCAAGGCCGCCATGGACACCGACGACAAGAACGTCCGGGAGACCCGCTGGAACGCCCTCATCGACCACTGGCATGAGCTCTTCCTGGAGGACTATCCCGAGATGGACAAGTACCTGGAGGAGATCACCTACAAATTCCAGAAGAAGATCGTCAAGGCCTGGCTGCTGGAAGGCCACCGCGTGGACGGCCGCGCCAAGAACGAGATCCGTCCCCTCTCCGCCGAGGTGGGCGTGCTGCCCCGGGTCCACGGCTCCGGCCTCTTCACCCGCGGCCAGACCCAGGTGCTCAGCGTCTGTACGCTGAACACCCTCTCCGCCGCCCAGAAGCTGGATACCATCTGGGAGGAGACCGAGAAGCGGTATATGCACCACTATAACTTCCCCTCCTACTCCGTGGGCGAGGCCCGCGGCGCCCGGTCCACCAACCGGCGGGAGTACGGCCACGGCGCGCTGGCCGAGCGGGCCCTGGAGCCCGTCATCCCCAGCGTGGAGGAGTTCCCCTACGCCATCCGCGTGGTGTCTGAGGTGCTCAGCTCCAACGGCTCCACCTCTCAGGGCTCCATCTGCGGCTCCACCCTGGCCCTCATGGATGCCGGCGTGCCCATCAAGGCCCCTGTGGCCGGCATCTCCTGCGGCCTGATCCAGGACGACAACGGCGGGTTCACCACCTTCATCGACATCCAGGGCGTGGAGGACTTCCACGGCGAGATGGACTTCAAGGTGGCCGGCACCAAGAAGGGCATCACCGCCATCCAGATGGACCTGAAGAATGACGGCCTGTCCCATGAGATCATCAAGGAAGCCCTGGAGATCACCAAGGACGCTCGCTTTGCCATCCTGGACGAGGTCATGCTGCCCTGCATCGCCGAACCCCGGCCCGAGGTGGCTCCCACCGCCCCGAAGATGGTGAAGATGAAGATCGACGTGGACAAGATCCGCGAGGTCATCGGCTCCGGCGGCAAGGTCATCCAGAAGATCTGTGCCGACACCGGCGCCAAGATCGACATCGAGGACGACGGCACCATCTACATTGCCGGTGAGAATGCCGAGAGCTGCGACGCCGCCAAGAAGATCATCGAGACCATCGTCTTTGTGCCCGAGGTGGGTCAGCTCTACTACGGCAAGGTGGTCCGCATCCTGCAGTTCGGCGCCTTTGTGGAACTGGCCCCCGGTAAGGACGGCATGGTCCACATCTCCAAGCTGGCCGACCGCCGGGTGGAGAAGGTGGAGGACGTGGTCAACATCGGCGATATGATCTGGGTCAAGGTCACCGACATCGACGAGAAGGGCCGCGTGAACCTCTCCTACAAGGACGCTCTGAAGGAGATCAAGGCCAAGCAGGCCGCCGGCGAGAGCGTGAAGTAAATCATAAACAGAGCGGCCGTCCCGGAACCCTGCTTCCGGGACGGCCGCTGCTTTGTTGCACTAATATAGTAAATTGACATTGCAAAAGCAGGCCCGCCCCAGTATAATAGACAGGAAACCGCAGAATATAGCGCGTACTGCGTTCGGAGGTGCATATATTATGGCAAAGATCCAGATGAGAACTCCCCTGGTGGAGATGGACGGCGACGAGATGACCCGCATCCTGTGGCAGGACATCAAGGACGTCCTGCTCACCCCCTATATCGACCTGAAGACAGAATATTATGACCTGGGCCTGCCCGAGCGGGACCGGACGGGGGACCAGGTGACGGTGGACGCCGCCGAGGCCACCAAGAAGTACGGCGTGGCGGTGAAATGCGCCACCATCACCCCCAATGCCCAGCGCATGGAGGAGTATCAGCTCCATGAGATGTGGAAGTCCCCCAACGGCACCATCCGGGCCATCCTGGACGGCACCGTGTTCCGCGCGCCCATCATGGTCAAGGGGATCGCTCCGGTGGTGAAGAACTGGAAGAAGCCCATCACCATTGCCCGTCACGCCTACGGCGATGTGTACAAGTCCACCGAGTACCGGGTCCCCGGCCCCGGCCGGGCCGAGCTGGTCTTCCGCGGGGAGGATGGGCAGGAGCTGTGCCAGACCATCTACGATTTTGAGTGCGCCGGCGTGCTCCAGGGCCAGTACAACAAGGACTCCTCCATCTACTCCTTTGCCCGGGCCTGCTTCCAGTACGCGGTGGACACCCGGCAGGATCTGTGGTTTGCCACCAAGGACACCATCTCCAAGAAGTATGACCACACCTTCAAGGATATTTTCCAGGAGGTCTATGAGAAGGAGTACCAGGAGCGCTTTGAGACCATGGGCCTGACCTACTTCTACACTCTCATTGACGACGCGGTGGCCCGTGTCATCCGCTCCGAGGGCGGCTATATCTGGGCCTGCAAGAACTACGACGGCGACGTGATGAGTGACATGGTCTCCACTGCCTTCGGTTCTCTGGCCATGATGACCTCGGTCCTGGTCTCTCCCGACGGGAAGTACGAGTACGAGGCCGCCCATGGCACCGTGACCCGCCACTACTACAAGTACCTCAAGGGGGAGAGCACCTCCACCAACCCGGTGGCCACCATCTTCGCCTGGACCGGCGCCCTGCGCAAGCGCGGAGAGCTGGACTGCCTGGTGGAGCTGCGGGAGTTTGCCGACCAGCTGGAGGCGGCCACCCTGGCCACCATCGAGGGGGGTACCATGACCAAGGACCTGGCTGGACTCTGGGAGGGGGAGACCCCTGCTAATGCGGTGGACAGCCGGGCGTTCCTGGAGGCCATCAAGGCGGAGCTGGACAAGCGGCGCTAAGAGTTGAAACGGGAAAAATCGGGCAGGCGCGGCCATTGGCCGCGCCTGCCCGCTGTTATGGGCGGACTCAGAGCTCTTCCACCAGCTCCCGCAGAAGCTGGGCATGGCGGGCCTCGTCTCGGGAGAGTTCCTGATAGAGGGCGCACAGGGCGGGGTCGGAGCACTCCTCCGCGGCGGCCAAATAGGCCAGCGCCCCCCGCTGCTCCGCGCAGAAACACTGCCGCAGGGCCGCAGGGAGGGCGCCCCGCGGAGCGGGGAGGGACGACTCGGGCGGGAAGTACCGCACCCCGGAAATGAGGAAGTAGGCGGCGGAGAGACGCTTCGCGTGACGGCGCTCTTCCGCCGCCATAGCGGCCAGTACCCGGGCGCACCCGCCGGGCGAGCGGCGGGAGAGGGAGAGGTAGGTCCGCCAGTCGGCGGCCTCGTGGTCGATGTACTCCTGGAGCTGTCCCCCGTAGATGGCGGAACCGGCCCCCAGGAGGGGAACGTCCGGCTGCGCGGCGGGGGAGATGTGGGCCCTGGACGGGGGAGGAGCCTCCCGGGGACAGGGCAGGGGAGTGGGGACTTCCGGGACAGCGGGGGTGGAGGAGCACATGTCTTCTCGCTCCTGGGGCGGCGCGGAGGGCGATTCCTCCGGGGAACGCCCCACACGAATGGGGCACCCGGCCTGCTCCAGCGGCATGACCCGGCCCCAGATCCGGGCAAAGTCCTGTTCGTTCCGGCCGTCCACGGCAGAGGGGACGCCGGCAGGGGTTGGAATCTGCGTCATGGGAAATACCTCCCGTTTGTTTGGATTTCCTTCCATCCTATGTGAGCGGGGGAGAAATTGCCCCTGTTTTGGGTATCCTAATCGGGGGCCTTGGCGGGGGCAATCTTGTATAATGGGAGAAAGAATGCTATAATAATGCCTGCTGAATCAACCGCATAGCGGTTGATTCGTGCGGCTGCGCCGCACAATTCTTTTCCGAAAACTGCCAGCAGTTCTCGGAAAAGAAGAATCCATTGTTGCAATGCGTATTTCCATCCGGGCATACACGGCCCGGATGGAAGGCGCAGGGATAAAACCCTGCACCCAAACAAAGCCATCGTGCCTCGTAAGCATGGACTTTCGAGGCTTGTGGCTTTGTTTCTTACGTATTATAATACACCATTGAGAAAAGATATCTCTGGATACAAGGAGTATTGGTATTATGCTGGAAATCAAAGGGCTGAAATACCAGGTGGCGGACGAGACCGGCGAGTCCCTTGGTATTCTCAACGACGTATCCCTCACGATTGAGGATCATAAACTGGTGGTCATCACCGGCCCCAACGGCGGCGGCAAGACCACCCTGGCCAAGGCGGTCATGGGCCTGGTGCAGCCCACGGGCGGCTCCATCCTCTGGAACGGCGAGGACATCACCGGAAAGAGCATCACCGAACGGGCCCGCATGGGCATCAGTTACGGCTTTCAGCAGCCCCCCCGGTTCAAGGGCCTGCGGGTGAAGGATCTGCTCTGTCTGGCCTCCGGGCGGGAGGACCTGGCCACCGAGGAGGCCTGCCAGTACCTGACCAAGGTGGGGCTGTGCGCCCACGACTACATTGACCGGGAGGTGGACGCCTCCCTCTCCGGCGGCGAGGTCAAGCGCATTGAGATCGCCACCATTCTGGCCCGCAAGAGCGGCCTGATGATCTTTGACGAGCCGGAAGCCGGCATCGACCTGTGGTCCTTTGCCAAGCTGACCGAGACCTTCCAGGCGATTCACGCCAAGGGGGAGGCCACCCTCCTCATCATCTCCCATCAGGAGCGGATCATCAATCTGGCCGACGAGATCGTTATGATCGAGGATGGCCGGGTGGCCCGGCACGGTCCAAAGGAAGAGATTTTTCCCCTCATTCTGGAGCGGACCTCTTCCGGATGCAGTTATCTCAGCCAGGAGGCGAACAAGTAATGATGGACAAGACCGACTGGAAGCTCCTCAAGGAGATCGCGGACCTGGAAAAGACCCCCCAGGGCGCCTACAATATCCGCGTCAACGGCCAGATGGACTCCCGTTCCACCACGGCCAATATTGACATCACCACCAAGACCGACGGAAAGTCGGGCATTGACATCCGGGTCAAGCCGGGCACCAGGAAGGAGTCGGTGCACATTCCGGTGATCATCCACGCCACCGGCTTCACCGAGCTGGTCTACAATGACTTCTTCATCGGTGAGGACTGCGACATCGACATCGTGGCGGGCTGCGGCATCCACAATACCGGCTGTGAGACTGCTCAGCACGACGGCCTGCACACCTTCTATATCGGGAAGAATTCCAAAGTGCGCTATGTAGAGCGCCACTACGGCGAGGGCGAGGGGACCGGCGAGCGGATCTTCAATCCCCAGACCGTGGTCTACCTGGAGGAGGGGGCCTCCATCCAGATGGAGACCACCCAGATCCGGGGCGTGGACTCCACCAAGCGGGACACCAAGATCGTGGTAGGGAAGAACGCCGAGGCGGTCATCACCGAAAAGCTTCTCACCCACGGCAGCCAGACCGCCGAGTCCGATATGGAGATCATCCTGGACGGCGAGGGGGCCAGCGGCCGGGTGATCTCCCGTTCCGTGGCACAGGAGGAGTCCAAGCAGATCTTCTATCCCAAGATGACGGGCAACAACAAGTGCTTCGGCCATGTGCAGTGCGACTCCATCATCATGGGCCATGCCCAGGTATCCTCGATCCCGGCCATCGTGGCCAACCATGTGGACGCGCAGCTGATCCACGAGGCGGCCATCGGCCGGATCGCCGGCGACCAGCTCCTCAAGCTGATGACGCTGGGCTTGACCGAGGAAGAGGCGGAGGAGAAAATTCTGGATGGATTCTTACAGTAACCTGCGGGCCCGCGCCAGGTGCAACCGCTTTGCCGAGCACAACGGCATCGAGCTTACCTTGATCGAGACCGACCATGTGGAGGGGGAGATCACCGTCACCGAGGCCCATCTCAACCCCATGGGGATGGTCCACGGCGGCTGTCTCGCCACTCTGGCCGACACGGTCACCGGTACGGCGGTGGCCACCCGGGGCCGGGTGGGCGTGACCATGGACTGCCGGATGGACTACCTCCGGCCGGCGGTCAACACGAAAAAGATCCGCTGCGTGGCCATTCCCCAGAAGATCGGGAAGACCATTACCCTCTATCGGGCGGAGCTCACCAACGACGAGGGCGCGCTGGTGGCGGTGGGAACCTTCAGCTTTTTCCTGACCGACCAGCCCCTGCCCAATTTTGAGGAGCTGGTGGAGCGGGCCAGAGCACATGAGCAGGCGCAGAGAACCGAATAAAATGAGCGGGACCATTTTAGAAAAATGGTCCCGCTTCAGCGTGTCGAAAAACTTCGACACGCTTCTCAAAAATGCAAGCATTTTTTCGAGGGGATGCAGGCCGCTGCGTGCACTCGCTTTCGCTCGCACACTTG
>JAHAEW010000156.1 GCA_018374635.1 Clostridiales bacterium | reverse complement strand
TTTGCTGATTCCCTTGACTTGACCTTCCTTGTTCGTGTGATAGTCGCTGGCGTCAATGGGAAGCGTGTCTGCGGAAAAGAAGCGATTGAGCTGGATGGCGGCAGCCAAAGCGCCCTTGGTGTTTACCTGATGGGACTTTCGGAAATCATCGATGGGAGTCAGATCCATTGTTTGCCTCGCTTATGCAGTGTGATTCGAGAGCAGAGTTTGCTCCACGTACAGGTCTTTGCCAAGGGTGTTGTTCAGAGCAGGCATGAAGTAATGCTTGCCGAGCCATTCCACGACAGGGACGGAGACAGCGTCGCCGAATCCGAACATCACTTGATTGGGGCGCAGGCCCGTAATGTTGTAGTGGGCCGCGCCCATAAGAGCAGCGTATTCGCGTGGCGTCATCCAACGGACAGCGGCTTGACCATTGCCCATGCGAATGATTGCCTGGCGAGATGAGCCGCCTCGTGCGGTGCGCAGGCAGCCGGAGATGTCGTCTGCGCGAACTTCCCATACGGCTTTGCCGTTGCGGGTGCGGCGATAAGCGGTCCGGTAGGAAACGGTTGTTTCGTTACGCAACGTTTCCACGCGGGCAGTCTGAACCGGCGACAGCGAATCAAGGAATTTGGCGGTTCTTTCGGCGTCCCACCAGCGTTCGTCGTCATCAGCCATGTTCTCGACGTACATATTGAGGCCGGACATCAGAGGAGACGGCGGCTCAGGCAGCGGTGCGCGATGCGTGCGGAGAGAGGTGTCCGCAAAAACCTGCTGCAGCCAGTCAGGGCGCAACGAAGAATCGAATTGTTCGGCGGACGGCGGGTTCTGCAGGCCAACCAAAAAGAGTCGCGGTCGGGACTGAGGGATAAATCGACGGGTATCGATGGACAATACGTCTACGGAGTAGCCCAGTACATTGAAAGCATGCACCGCTGCGGCGAGATCCTCCCCAGAGTGGGAAGTGGCCAATCCGTTCACATTTTCGAGAATGGCAATCGGAGGACGGCTGTCCCCAAGTTCTTCGAGCAGTCGCACGTATTGCCAGAAAGCGCCGGATTGTTTGCCGTTCAGGCCCGTACGAGTGCCTGCAAGGGAGAGATCCGTGCAAGGAGAGGATCCCCAAGCGATGGAAGCATCATGGGGCAGGTCGTCGCCGGAGAGCTCGCTCATATCCCCCTCGACAAGGGTGTGGCCCGGCGTATCCGTGAAGTTATTGCGATACATTTCGCACTTGGCGGAGTCGATGTCGTTCGACCATTCGACTTGGAAGCCGGATTCTTCGAGCCCAAGGCGTGCGAGGCCTATTCCGGCAAAGAATTCGAGGGCTTGTGGGCACGCCTTGCCGGTAGCCGTGTGCGTGCGATTGTCGTTCATGCTCCCACCTTACCTCGTGCCTGACTGTCGTCCTAACCATGATACTCTATATATAGAACAAGTGTTCGAATAAGTGTCGTGAAGGAAAGAGGATCGTATGACGAAGCTTAGTGATGCTGTTAACGCGTCGAACTTGGATTTTCATGAATTAGCCCGGAGATCCAACGTGAGTGAGAAAAGACTAAATGGATATCTGTCGGGTCGACATTCGTTTAGCCGGGCACCTCTAGAAGACGCCGTAGCTATTGCTAATGCTCTCGGAGGCCGTATTGAAGATTACATGGAAGATGCGGCGGGGGACGGCGAGGCGGAAAAGCTGGATGACCGACTTCGTCTCCAATTATTTCTAGATAGCGTTGACGAATACGAGCTAATTATGAAGAATGTCGGTCGCCCTCAGGCAGTGACGATTGGCGGCTCTGGAGAAAAAACCGAGAAAAGGTATAGTCAGCTGATTGTTGAAGGGATGCTATTGCGCAAATATTATTCCTCGGATGAAGTTCAATTGGCGAAAGTGATTGATTCGTTTAGGCGTCTTATCCCAGACGACGCGTCTCCAGATGTGCTGCATACAGTAGATCTGCTGGAAAAAGATACGCCTAGCCAGGGGAATAAGAGCCAGATTGTGTTTTCTAATGCTGATGGTAGTTACTCCAGCGGTGTGGATTTACTTTTTGATGTTCTCTATGGAATTACCCTGCATGGAGATCCTGATAGGATCCAGAGACTTGCTAGATGGCCAATTACGGCACAGTGCCTTGCCTTATATGAGGCTAACGTTGAGAGACGCAAGGGTGTGGTGACTGTTCGACAGTATATAGATCTTGCAATCAAAGATGGTCTTTTTGCGCTGGATTAATGAGCGTATTTGAGAAGGCGCGGGGCAGTTCGCTGTGGATTGAATTGCCTCACGCCTTGCTGAGTGAACTCGCTGCAGCAGTTTCTAAGATCAGCTGCTATTCGCACTCTCGCCGGGCTATCTCGCGACGGGCTTTGCTGGCCCACAGGTCTCCCTTACCGATGAGCTCATTCAATTGCGTGGCGTTGAGCTGTTGGTAGTGCAGGTCTGTTGCGTAGGGAGGGAGACTCGCCTTCCATCCGGCCATACTGTTCCCGTGGTGACGTGAGCTGCGATATCTAAGGCCAAGGTGCTTTTGCCAGTCGCCGGATCACCGTCAATCAGTACGATCTTTCCTTTGGGAATATGGCCCAGCCGCAACCACAACGGTCGCTCCGGTTTCACATCAGCCAAACGGGTCAGCGAATAGGCGCGGGGCGTCAGTTCAGTCTTAAGCTCAGACTCAGGCTGGCTGCTTTCGCTTGGCAAAATCTCAAACTCCAAGCCGCTCATCACCGCGTTGGAAGCGTCGTGAGCCTCACCCAGCCGCTTGGATAAACGTCAACGACCGCACGAACGGTGTCAGCGTCGGCGGCCATCCACAACGGGTGCTTGTCGGCGGTGTTGCCGCTTTGCCTCGTTGAGCCATGCTTCCGCCTAGGTCTCATAGCCTTTGTCGAATCGCTTGTGAATGCGCGCAGGAAGATGCGGATACTGGGATCGGGCTTCGACGGGCGGGATGTATGAGGCGTCGTAGGAGATCTGCCCGTTGGCACCGACTTTTCTCTCAATCTTGCCGAACCGGCGTCGTCGGCTGGCTGGCCGTGTGCTTTGTGAAGTGCGTGCTATGATGATCAATTCCAACCGACGTAAAAGCTGCCAAGCGGGCGACTCTGAAGTCTGCCGCTCAAGTGCTTAAGCGGCACCGCTTATCTTGCCGCCTATCTTACTGTAAAAGACGGGTCGAAAAGGATGATGAAGGAGAGTGGGTAATCGTTGAAAAACCGCCAAAAACGTTGAAATTCCGCCGTTTTGGGTATGAAAAAAAGGGCTTCCGGAATCATCCGGAAACCCTACTGGCGGAGAATACGAGATTCGAACTCGTGAGGCTGTTACACCAACACGCTTTCCAAGCGTGCGCCATAGACCACTAGGCGAATTCTCCAATTATGCAACGCCTCACAGTGTCTGTCTGTGAAACGCAACTTGATTAGAATACAACAGTTTCTCCTAAACCACAAATCGGCGTGTCGCAACATCCCAGATCACCCACTCACTGGAATAACCAGTACGCCCACAGGCCTTCCACAGTCCGAAAACCTCCACCCACTGGAGGAATCCTCCCGCAGGCCGGCTTGCCGACGTCCATAATCCCCCACCGGGCGGAGGAAAACACCCTGTGCGAATAAAAAAAGGGACCTTCCGGGAATCCCGCAGGGGACTCGACCAGAAGGTCCAGACAGTTGAATGCGGCGGCGCGCTACTCTCCCACACCCTCTCGAGTGCAGTACCAT
>JAHAEW010000155.1 GCA_018374635.1 Clostridiales bacterium | reverse complement strand
ATTGTCCATGATCTTGTAGCTTTCTTTCCCGCTGATACCGTCTCCATTTCTATCACCCGTGTACATTTTATCACATTTACTTTAATTTTGGGATAAGCCCTATATCTTAACTGACTGAGTTATCACATTAGATGCGCATTAATTGCTTTATTTGATAACAGTTCGAAGTACACCCACCGTTCTCTCGAAACCGCATATGCTTCTCCACTCGGCCCTGGCGGATCAGTTCCGCCAGGGCCCGCTTTATAGTGGAACGGGAAAGGCTGAGATCTTTGGCCATGGTGTTGATGGCGTACCAGCTCTCGCCATCCTTGTTTGCCCGGTCATGGAGGTACACCAATACCTGCTTGGCCCTGGCGCTCAGTTCTGGGTCATTGTAGACCTCGTTAAAATAGCTCATTTCTATTTCTGCTCCTTCCCCGTATGGTAATCAGTTCTCCCTGTCCGGAGGGGAAACGCCCGATAGATGGCACTGGTCAGTTCTGCCTTGCTGGCATAGTACACCTTTCGGGCGGCCTGCTGAGGCATCTGGTAGGGTTCCCCGAAGGTAATCCCCCACTCCAGGAACAGCCGCAGGCGGGTCTGCATGGGGTGCGTGCCTGTTTTCATGACGATGAAGTGCCCCTTGGGAATGGACTTGAGTTCATCCGGGGTCATGAGGGGCCGCTGGATCATCTGGAGGCTCTGGCTGGGGTCATTCTTCCCCCTGGAGATGGAGCCGCTCATCACGGTGCGGCTGCCCAGAGCCTTAGAGAGCACTTCGGCGGTCTGGCTGTTGGGCGCGAAGCCGCCGAAGATGGTGTCCTGGCAGTTGTCCGTCAGGATCTCCGCCCCCTCCTTGCCGTAGTTCTTCTCCAACTGGGCCAGGGACTGAATGATGGGTACCAGGGTCAGACGCCGGGAGCGGCCAGCCGAGAACAGGGGCAGGATATCGAAGGCGGGCATGGTACCCAGCTCGTCACAGAAAAACACCACCCGGTTGAGCAGCTTTCCGTCATGCTCATCCGCCACAGAGAACAGCTCCCGGCTCAGGGTCTGGATCATCAGTCCGGCCATGAAGTTCTTGGTCGTGTCCTCCTCCGGAAGGATGAGGAAGATGGCGGATCTCTTTGCGGCAAAGCTCTCGGCGTCTATGGCGCTGTCGAAGCACAGCACCTGCTCCAGCTCTGAGTCCAGGAAGGTGTTCAGCCGGGAGAGGACGGTGGACATGACGGAGGCCATGGCCTGGTCGGCGGCGGTGAGGGCGGAGCCGGAAAACCAGCGGGCTTTGTGCTCCTCCGGCAGACGCTCCATGAGAAGCTGGAACTCATTCTTGCCCGGCAGGATGCTGGGGGCCAGGAGCTCCTGCACCAGCTTGAACACGGATACGATGTGCCTCCGCTCCCGCAGCGCTCCGTCGATCTCCCTGGGCGGCAGGTACTCCGCCAGCAGCAGGGTGACGGCGGTGAGCACGCCTTCCGCTGCATCGTAAAAATACTGGTTCTGACCGAAGTTCTCCCCCTCCGGGTTGATGATGGTCTTGGACAGGATCTTGGCATACTTCTCCGCCTTGGCCCGGGCGGCCAGATCAGCCGGATCTCTCCGGCATGCGTCCATGTAATGGTTGATCAGGGTGAGTAGGTTGTAGCCATCGGACTTTGTCGGGTTGCGGAGATCCACCACCGCCACCTGGTAGCCATAGCAGTCCCGGGCAATGGCCCCATAGTTCCGGGCCAGATCGCCCTTGGTGTCACTGGCAAAGAAGCTCATGCCGCTGGCGCAGGCATATTCCAGGTTGGGATACAGGAAGAAGGCGGTCTTGCCCACGCCGGAGGCGCCGATCATGAGGCAGTGAATGTCGTCCGAATCCACCAGGGCTGTGAGCTGCCCCTTCTTTCCGGTACAGCCCAACACCAGCCCCTGTGCGCTCGGGAGGCGTTCCCCTTTCCGCCACAGCGCGGTCTGGAAGGGGACGGAGCGGAAGGTCTTCTTGATTTCCCCTGGTGTGGCCCAGCGGGCGGTTCCGTGCTGGCCGTCACCCACGGTTTTGCTCTTGATGCTGTCCAGGCTGCCCCGGCCGGAAAAGGCGGTGATGGCGACCAGAGCGCTGAATACCACCGCCAGCAGGAGGATCAGCATCCAGGTATCGTTGTTCACAGCGGTCATCTCCCTTCTTGTTGTTAGTTCTCTGTATTTAGATCACCTTCCAGTGTGACCTTCTGGGCGGGCCAAAATGAACCGGCCCCCGGTTCAGCGGCAGGGCGTACCATCCCCTTGACGGACGGTGCGCCTCTGTGGCCTACATACTCTGCCCCATGGTCATTGCAGAGCCGGTCACAGTCTGTCCCTGCACCAAGTCGTCGTTCCAGTCCTTATGTACAGGGAGCAGGATGCCGCTGTGGTATCCTGCCCCCTGTAACTCTTCCTGGATGCGCTTGGCCGCCGTCTGTCCGGGCTCGTCGTGATCCAAGCAGAGCACCACATCCCGGAGGCCGGTGTTCTGCTTCAGCATCCAATGTATGGCCTGGCCGCCGGTACCGCACAGGGCCACATAGCTGTGCTCCTGCCATCTGTCCGGGTACAGCGTGAGGAAGCTCAGCAGATCAATCGGGGCCTCGAACACATAGAGCAGGCCGTCCTGTCCCACGTGGTGGAAGCTGTACTGGGGCCTGCTGCCCTCCACGTTGACTTTGAAGGACTTGCCCTGGCTGTTGGTGCTCCGCTTATGGGCGTGCCGGGGAACGCCCTGCTCGTCTGTCCCCACAAAGACACAGTTGTGATATTGGGTGTCCTCGTACAACAGTCCGGCCCGGGCGAAGTGGCTGATCACCCCCCGGCTGATGTGCCGCTGTTTCATGAGGTAGGCGTACACACGGCGCATATCGGTATGGGGCGGCGGCAGGGCGAAGGGTTTGGGCGGCTCCTCCCGTTTTGGCTCTGCGGCGGGATATGTCTCCCCCAATTCATTCCCCAGCAGGAGCTCCATGGCCTCCTGATAGCTCATGCCGTAGTAGTGTTGGACAAAGCTGACCGCGTAGCCGCCCTGCCGGGCGGCGTGGTCGTACCACTCGCTGCCCCGGACGGTGATGCGGTGCCGCCGCTCCAGCCGGAACTCCCGCCCGGAACGCAGCAGCTTCTCGCCCCGCCGCCGCAGGAACTCCTCCAGATCAACGGAGTTGGCTCGCTCCTTCTGCTCGTTCGTAAAGTGGATATAGGTTCCCATGTGGATTTACCTCGGATCAAATGGTTGACTTTTGTTTATACTCTGTATATACTGTCTTTGAAAGGCAGGTGTCGTCTATGTACGCGACAATCCAAAAATGGGGCAACAGCCAGGGCCTGCGAATCCCCAAGGCGCTCCTGGACGCAGTTGGTCTGAAGGAACATGACCGGGTGGAACTGGTGCAGATGGATGATGGTATCAACATCCGACGTACCTCTGCCATCCCGCACCGCACCCTGGAGGAACGCCTTACCGCGTTCTACGGAAAACCCATTGACCAGATTGACCGGATAGAGGGCGAAGAGCTGGACTGGGGGAAGGC
Source organism: Clostridiales bacterium (assembly GCA_018374635.1). Lineage (GTDB taxonomy): Bacteria > Bacillota > Clostridia > Oscillospirales > Oscillospiraceae > Pseudoflavonifractor_A. The sequence continues at coordinate 187 of JAHAEW010000155.1, read as the reverse complement.
GGAGGGCTCTGAGGCATGGTGACGATTTTTGAACAGGGAGATATCGTCTATCTGGACTTTGATCACCAGTCCGGCCATGAGCAGAAAGGCCGCCGTCCTGCCTTGGTGATCAGCAACAACCTGTTCAACCGGGTCAGCAGCCTGACCATGGTTTGCCCCATCACCCATACAGACCGGGGCCACCCGT
>JAHAEW010000154.1 GCA_018374635.1 Clostridiales bacterium | reverse complement strand
AAACTTCGACACGCTTCTCAAAAATGCAAGCATTTTTTCGAGGGGATGCAGGCCGCTGCGCGCACTCGCTTTCGCTCGCACACTTGCGGCCTGGGAAGTATGTTTTCCGACGTACACGCCGCCGGAAAACACGATTTGACCCTCTTCCGCCGTCTGCGGGACGGTGGAACTCTGCGAGGCTCTTGCAGCATAAATCGAAGAAATATACTTTATTGACAGTCTGAGGCCCCCTGCCATAGTGGAAACACTATGGCAGGGGGCCTTGTGTATTGCGGGGTGATAGTGCAGAAAATATCGAAAAGACCAGCTCTCTGGATTTCAGTATGTGAAAAGATTAAAATGGGTATTACTGTAAATGAAATGGAGGGAATTTGATCAGTATGCAACAAGCGGTGAATCAGACCTATCAACTGGCGGAAAATGCGGTGGAATTATTTAGAAAACAGCTCATATTGGACGAAAAAAGAGAAGCGACTATCCAAAAATATACCCATGATGTCCGGCACTTTTTAACTTACCATGGAAAGCAGACCGTTTGCAAGGAGGATGTGATCCAATACAAGGCGTGGCTGGCGGAGCATTATGCTGTGCGCAGCACCAACTCCATGCTGATTGCACTGAACCGGTTTTTACGATTTCAGGGGGCCGGGGACTGCTGTGTCAAGCCGCTTAAGGTACAGCGGCAGACCTTCTGCGATAAGAAAAAAGAACTGAGCCAGGCCGAATATTTCCGCCTGCTGGAGGCAGCCCGGCAGAATGGGGACATGCGGCTCCACCTGGCGATTCAGACGATTTGCGCGACCGGAATTCGGGTAAGTGAACTTGCCTATATTACAGTAGAAGCGGCCCGACTTGGAAGATCGATCGCAAGCAATAAGGGGAAAAACCGCATCATACTGATACCAAAGGAATTGTGCCGAAATCTGCTGGACTATGCCAAAGAGTGCGGAATCCAGAGTGGAGCGATTTTTGTTACCCGCGGGGGGCGGACACTCAACCGCAGTAATATTTGGAACGCCATGAAACGGCTGTGCAAATCTGCACAGGTTGGGCCGGAGAAAGTATACCCGCACAACCTAAGGCACCTGTTTGCCCGCACTTTTTATAAAAAGGAGAAGGATATTTCGCGGCTGGCGGATATCCTTGGACATGAAAATGTAAACACGACCCGGATCTATGTTGTCTCCAGCGGAGCGGAACATCGAAAACAGCTGGAATCGCTTCATCTGACGGTTCCGTATCAAGCTGTAGAAGGTCAAAATAGGAAACAACATAATGAGACATTATGTTGTTAAATCAAATCGACAAAATCTCTTAAAATATGACTATAATTTTATACCATATTTTTATTTACTTCAAGCCCCATATTCGCAAAAACAGAGGTTTATTTTTTTTGACGCTGTTGTGAAAATCGCACTTAATTTTATATGTATGATGTGAAGCCGTTTCAAGTAAATATTCGCTTATACGCTATCATCTGAAACAGCTGCGTCATAATTGCAAAGCGGCCGACCTGGTTCAGCAACATAATGTCTCATTATGTTGTTAAATCAAGTCGGCCATTTAAGCAGGGACCCGCCAGAAAAGAGGTAAGATGCTATTGTGAACATTCTGACCAGCAATTCCATGCTGATGCTTCAGCGGTCCATGGGATTTCTTTGGAGCAAGCAGGACTGTATTTTAAATAATCTGGCCAACGCGGAAACCCCAGGCTACAAGACCCGATATGTCACATTTGAGGAGAGCCTGAGGGATGCGGTCCAGGCCGCGGCGGACAAGCCCCAGCCGGGCGCCGCCATGCGTGAGGCAATTACAGAGACCCCGGTACAGCTTCATGAGGCGGAGGAGAGCGTCCGGATGGATGACAATGGGGTGGATATTATGGAGCAGTCGGTAGAACTGGCGCGAAATGGATATCAGCTCCAGTATGTCATGAGTGCCATTTCCGGTGAACTCTCGCTGCTGCGTACCGCGATCCGGGGATAAGGGGGGATCGAAGTGGCGTTTATGAGTTCGATGAACGTGGTAGGCTCGGCCCTGACTGCGGAGATGCTGCGTCTGGACGTGATCTCTGAAAATATTACGAACATCAATACCACCCGTACCGAAGGGGGCGGCCCCTACCGGAGAAAGGTTGTGGTGCTGGAGGAGCAGGGCGGGCGCACGCCGTTCCAGTTGGCGCTGGCCCGCGCCGGAAATGCGGCGGCTCCTGCCCAGGCCGGAGGGGTTCGTGTAGCGGAGCTTGTTGAGGACCCCACGGATTTTAAGCTGGTGTACGACCCGACCCACCCGGATGCAAATGCCGAGGGATATGTGGAAATGCCAAATGTGGACCTGATCAAAGAGATGTCGGACGCCATGGCGGCCAATCAGGCGCTGTCGGCCAATATTACTGCATTTAATGTCCTGAAGCAGGTCGTGGCCAAGGGACTGGAGATTGGAAAGTAAGCCTGTGCCGCAGGGCATAGGACAGTTTATGGGGCACACAAAGGAGAGACGAGTATGAGTGTGCAAGCAATTGATAGGATTCAGCCGCTGTGGACGGACTTGCAGACAGAGGGCATGCGCCTGGATGCGGGCGCAGGGGCGGGCGGTGCCCGGCGTACCCAGCCGACTCTGTTTTCTGATATTTTTCAGTCCGCGATCGACCGCGTACGGGAGACGGACGCGGCCAAAAATGAGGTGGCGTATCAGCTGGCTACCGGCCAACTGGACAATCCGGCGGCGCTGATGACTTCCATCACGGAGGCACAGGCATCGCTGGAATTGTTGATTCAGCTCAGAAATAAGGCGGTGGAGTCCTATAACGAGCTTATGCGCCTCAGCGTGTAAGGCTTGCCGGAGCTGGGGGTAACAAGTGTGCAGGAGAAAATAAAAGGATACCTGAGCAAGGTGGCGGACTGGTGGAAGGCGGCCGGGAAAAGGGTGAAGCTCTTCCTGGCGGCCGGCCTGATTGCGGTCGTGGCTGTCGTTGCAGTCGTATTGGCGATGCAGATGAACCAGCCCTATACGACCCTGTTCACCGAACTCAATCAGACGGAATTAAATGAAATTGTGTCCTATCTGTCCGAGCAGGGGATGACCGATTACCGGATCGAGGGAAGCGACACGATTCTGGTGCCGGCAGAGCAGGAGGTACGGCTCAAGGCGGCGTTGGCTCAGCAGGGCTACCCCAAGTCCGGCTTCGCCTACTCCATGTATTTGGATCATGTGGGGAGCCTGACCACAGAAGGGGAACGGGAGCAGCTGGAGCTCTATGAGCTCCAGAATCGCATTGCGGCGGTGGTTCGTTGCTTTGACGGGGTTCAGGAGGCCGTCGTGGATATCACGCCGGGTGAGGACAATACCTTCATTCTGGACAGCGAAAACAAGTATGACGCCAGCGCCGCCGTTTTTGTGACCATGCGGGACGGGGCGGAGCTCACCCAAAAGCAGGTGCAGGGCATCCGCAATTTTGTCAGCCACTCTGTTCAGGGATTGGAAATTGACAATGTCACCATCACGGACTCTTACGGGAACACCTATTCTGCGGGGGATACCTTCACGGATATCCAGGATCTGTCTGCGCTGAAGCTCCAGCTGGAGGAGCAGATCGACAATAAGATCCGCACCAGCGTGTTGCAGGTGCTTACACCGATTTACGGTACGGAAAATGTCAAAGTCAGCGTCAACAGCATTGTGGATCTGGACCGCAGCTATACGGACTCCACCGATTACAATCTGGAGGACTGGGCCAATGACGGCAGTACCGGCGGTGAGGGTATC
>JAHAEW010000036.1 GCA_018374635.1 Clostridiales bacterium | reverse complement strand
TGCTTCTAATTTTGCTTCCTATATCATGATTTTTGCTCCGTTTAATGATAAAACGCCAGTCCTCGTGTTTTGAGAACTGGCGTTCTTTGACAAGCTGAATCGCCCGGGACCCAATCGGTCCCGGGCGCTGTGGTTATCGCAGTTATTAACGCTTGCGCACCGGCGCGGAGTGGAGGCTCTGGCCGAAGGCGGCCTCCACCGCCTCGCTGATTCCCTCGGCGAAGGTGGGATGGGGCCGGACGGGGGAGAGCATCTGCTCTGCGGTCAGCCCCAGGGTGACGGCGGTGTTGAGCTCGCTGATAAGGTCGGTGGCCCGATGGCAGAGGAGCTGGGCCCCCAGCAGGACGTGGCTCTCCCCGTGGAAGACCACCTTGATGAAGGTGCGCCCGCCCCCCTCGATCACGGTGCGGCCGTTGCCGCCCATCACGTACTTGCCCACCAGGGTGGGGATGCCCTGGGCCTTGCACTCGTCGGCGGTCAGGCCGGTCTGGGCGATCTCCGGGGAGGTATAGACGCAGGAGGGGATGGGCGCGGCCACGCGCTCCGGACCATGGCCGTAGAGGAGCTCCACGGCGCGGACTCCCTCGGCTTCGGCCTTGTGGGCCAGCTGGATGCCGCCGATGGCGTCGCCAATGGCCAGAATGCTGGGCACGGAGGTCTCATAGCGGTCATTGACCACCGGCATCCCCCGGTTGAGCTCCACCTCCACGCCGTCGAAGAGCCCGTCGGTGTTGGCCCGGCGGCCCATGGCGGCCAGCACCGTGGCGCCGGAGACGGACTTCTCCTCCTCCTTGTGGGTGAAGTGAACGGTGAGACGGCCGTCCTCCCGGGTCAGCCGGGAGACCATGGCGGAGGTATAGATCTCCACGCCCTGCTTTTTCAGCTGCATGGAGACCGACTGGGAGATCTCCCGGTCCAGGTTGGCCAGAATGCGCTCCAGCGCCTCTACGATGACCACCTTGGCGCCCATGGCGGCCCAGACGGTGGCCAGCTCCACACCGATGACGCCGCCGCCGATGATGACCATGGACTCCCGGGGGGCGATGTCGTCCAGCAGCTTGTCGCTGGTCACCACGCCCCGCAGGTCCAGCCCGGGGATGGGGGGACGGGAGGGGATGGAACCGGCGGCGATCAGGATGTGCGCGCCCTCATAGGTGCTCTCTCCGGCCCGGACGGTCTGGGGGCCGGTGATGACGGCGTGTTCAGCGATCCGATCGATCTTGTTGGCCTTGAGGAGGGAGGCCATTCCGTCCCGCAGGGTGGAGACCACCTCGTTTTTCCGGGCGGCCAGCCCGGCCCAGTCGGGCTGTACGCCGCCCAGGGCGATGCCGGGGACGCCCTCCTTCAGCTCCTGATAGCGCTGGGAGGTGTGCATCAGGGCCTTGGTGGGGATGCATCCCCGGTTGAGACAGGTGCCGCCGGGCTCCCGCGCCTCAAAGAGGGCGACTTTCTTTCCCAGCTGCGCGGCCTTGACGGCGGCGGCAAAGCCGCCGGGTCCACCGCCGATAACAAGCAGATCATATTGCATGGGTCATACCTCCAGTCATTCGATAAAAAGCGGCGCCCGCCGATGGAGCGGATTCCGGCATGTTCTGCGGCAGCGCTTGCCGTTTTTGAGAAGCGTGTCGAACCCGTTCGACACGCAGAAGCGGCGCCCGCCGGGAAGCGGACGCCGCCATGCGGTCAGATCAGGAATTGAAGTCGTAGCGCACCACGGGATGGCGGGCCGCCTTGGTCTCGTCGGGCCGGCCGATGACCGTGTGGTGGGGCGCGGTGTGGCAGACCTCGGGATTCTCCCTGGCCGTCTTGAGGATCTCCGCCAGGACGGCGCAGGCCTCGTCGATGGTCTCCCGGGACTCGGTCTCGGTGGGCTCGAACATGAGCGCTTCGTGGACGATGAGGGGGAAGTACATCGTGGGGGGATGGATGCCGTGGTCCAGCATGCTCTTGGCCACGTCCAGCGCGGAGACGCCGGTCTCCTTCTTGAGCTGGGACAGGTCCAGCACAAACTCGTGCATGCAGATGCCGGGATAGGCGCAGACATAGCCGGCCTCTTCCATCTTGGCCCTCATGTAGTTGGCGTTGAGCACCGCGGTCTGGGCGGCCTCCCGCACGCCGGAGTTGCCCAGGGTCATCAGATAGGCCAGGGCGCGCAGGACCACCAGGAAGTTGCCGAAGAACATCTTGACCTGGCCCACGGACTGCTCGCCGCCGCCTCCGCCGATGGCCGAGCCTGGCAGGAAGGGCTTGAGGATGTTCTTGCAGCCCACCGCGCCGGAGCCGGGTCCGCCGCCGCCGTGGGGGGTGGAGAAGGTCTTGTGCAGGTTCAGGTGGCACACGTCAAAGCCCATGTCGCCGGGGCGGGCCACGCCCATCACCGCGTTCAGGTTGGCGCCGTCATAGTAGCACAGGCCGCCCGCGTCGTGGACGATCCTGGTGATCTCCAGGATGTTCTTGTCGACCTTGCCGATGGTGTTGGGGTTGGTCAGCATCAGGGCCGCGGTGTCGGGGCCGGCGGCGGCGCGCAGGGCGTCCAGGTCCACCATGCCGTCCGGCGTGGAGGGGATGGTGCACACCTCATAGCCGCACATGGCCGCCGTGGCGGGGTTGGTGCCGTGGGCCGAGTCGGGGATGATGACCTTCTTCCGGGCGTAGTCCCCGCGGGAGTCGTGGTAGGCCTTGATGAGCAGAATGCCGGTAAACTCGCCGTGGGCGCCGGCGGCGGGCTGGAAGGTCATGGCGTCCATGCCGGTAATGCCGCACAGGTACTTCTCCGCCAGGGCATAGACCGTCTGGCAGCCGGAGACCGTGTGCTTGGGCTGGAGCGGATGGATGTCCGTGAACTTGAAGAGATTGGCAATGACCTCGTTGATCTTGGGATTGTACTTCATGGTACAGGAGCCCAGGGGGTAGAATCCGTCGCACACGCCGAAGGAGCGGCGGGCCAGGGCGTTATAGTGGCGGGAGAGGTCGTTCTCGCTCACCTCGGGGAGACGGGGGGGCGTGCTCCGGCGGAAGGCGGCGGGGATCTCCACGGCGGGGACCTCCGCGGTGGGGTTGAGGTTCAGCGTGGTCTGATAGGGGGTGAGGACCTTGTTGCCGCGGCCGGGCCTGCTCAATTCAAAAATCAGTTTCATTTTCCGTACGCCTCCTTGATGACGGCCACAGCCTCGTCCAGGTCCGCCTTGGTGCAGTACTCGGTGACGCACCACAGCACGCCCTCCCGCAGGCGCAGGCCGCCCAGGATGCCCTTCTTCTCCAGCGCACAGAGGACCCGGTAGGTATCGGGCAGGGTGGTGACAAATTCATGGAAGAACTCGCCGGGGAACACCAGCTCCACGCCCTCGATCTTGCACAGCTCGGAGGCCAGGTAGTGGGCCTTGGCATAGCACTGGCTGCCCACCTCGGCCAGACCGGCGGGGCCCATCTCGGCCAGGTAGACCGAGGCGGTCAGGGCGCACAGCGCCTGGTTGGAGCAGATGTTGGAGCTGGCCTTCTCGCGGCGGATGTGCTGCTCGCGGGCCTGCATGGTGAGGACGAAGGCGCGCTCGCCCTTGTCGTCGGTGGTCTCGCCCACGATCCGGCCGGGGAGCCTGCGCATCATGGCGGCGGTACAGGTCATGAAGCCCAGGTAGGGGCCGCCCCAGGAGAGCGGCATGCCCAGAGGCTGGGCCTCGCCCACGGCGATGTCGGCGCCGTACTCCCGGGGACTTTTGAGCACGCCCAGGGTGGCGGGATTGACCCCCATGATGTACTTGGCTCCGGCGGCGTGGACCGCCTCGCCCAGGGCGCCGCAGTCCTCCAGCATGCCGAAGAAGTTGGGCTGCTGCACATAGAAGCAGGCGGAGTCCTCGCCCAGCAGGGACTTGAGGGCGGCCAGGTCGGTGACGCCGTCCTTGGCGGGCACGGTGACCACCTCGGTGTTGGAGCCGTAGCAGTAGGTCTTGATGACGGCCAGCGCGTCGGGATGGGTGGTCTCGGAGACCAGGACCTTGGTGCGCCTGCGCTCCTTGCACATGGCCACGGCCTCGGCGGCGGCAGTGCCGCCGTCATAGACGGAGGCGTTGGACACATCCATGCCGGTGAGCTCGCACATCATGGTCTGGAACTCAAAGATGGACTGGAGCACGCCCTGGCTGACCTCGGCCTGATAGGGGGTGTAGGCGGTGACAAAGATCTCGTTGCCGGCGATGCGGGAGACGGCGGCGGGGATGTAGTGGCGCTCGGCGCCCGCGCCCCGCAGGATGGTATGGAAGCGGGTGTTGTGTTCCGCCAGAGACTCCATGGTCCGGCGGATGTCCAGCTCGGACTTGGGGGCGGGCAGGTTGAGGGGGCCCTTGATCATGACCTCCTCCGGCACATCCACGTAGAGGTCGTCCATGGACTTCATGCCCAGGACCTCCAGCATGGCCTGCCGCTCTTCCGGGGTAGAGCACAGATAACTCGACATAGATTACTCCTTTTCCGCGTCGCAGTGGGCCTCGTAGGCGGCGGCGTCCAGCAGCTCCTCCACTTCACTGACATTCTCGACCTTGATGAACCAGGCGCCGTAGGGATCGCTGTTGACCTTGGCGGGATCATCCATCAGCTCCTCGTTGACGGCCACGACGGTGCCGGAGACGGGGGAGAGGACGTCGGAGACCGCCTTGACGGACTCCACGTCGGAGAAGGCCTCGCCGGCGGAGACGGCGTCGCCCTCCTGGGGCAGGTTGACAAAGACGATGTCGCCCAGCTCGTCCTGGGCAAAGTCGGTCAGGCCGATGACATAGGTGTCGCCCTCCTGGCGAACCCACTCGTGAGACTTGGCGTACTTCAGATCAGCAGGAAAGTTCATAATAATTTCTCCTTTATCGATATGATTTTTGATTTTTTATGTACGTAGTTTCGTTTCAAAAGGGAAGAGATTTACTGGGCCCGCTTGTAGAAGGGAGTTTTGACGACCTCGCACTCCACCTTGCGCCCGCGCACGTCCGCCAGCAGCTTGGTGCCGGGCTCCTTGTACTCCACGGGGACCATGGCCATGCCCACCGCGCAGCCCAGGTAGGGGCAGTGGGTGCCGGAGGAGACGAAGCCTACCTTTTCCTCCCCGGCGTATACGTCGCAGTGCTCCCGGATGATACCCCGTCCGGTGACCTTCAGGCCAACCTTGCGGCGGGAGACGGGACGGGCCTGCTCCAGAGCGGCCTTGCCGATAAAGTCGGGCTTATCCATCTTGACGAAGATGCCCAGCACCGCCTCGTAGGGGTTGATCTCGGCGGAGAGCTCATGGCCGTAGAGAGGCATGCCGGCCTCCAGGCGCAGGGTGTCGCGGGCGCCCAGGCCGCAGGGGATGAGTCCCTCGTCTCTGCCGGCGGCCAGGAGCTTTTCCCACAGGGCGGGGGCGTCGGCGGCGGCGCAGTAGAGCTCAAAGCCGTCCTCGCCGGTGTAGCCGGTGCGGGAGACCAGGGCCTGGATGCCGTCCACCTCGCCCTGGGCGATGAAGGTATAGTTGCCGGCCGGAATGGTCTTGGAGAGCTTGGAGAGGACCGCCTCGGCCTTGGGACCCTGGAGGGCCACCTGGGCCACGGAGTCGGAGATGTTCTCCATGGTGCACTCGCCGGAGAGATGCTCGGAGATCCACTGGGCGTCCTTTTCGCAGTTGGCCGCGTTGACCACGATGAGGTAGGCCTCATCGGAGCACTTGTAGACGATGAGGTCATCCACCACGCCGCCGCTCTCATAGCACATGAGGCTGTACCGGGCGCAGCCGGTCTGGAGGTCGGTGTAGTCGTTGGTCAGCAGGCGGTTGAGATTGGCCAGGGCGTCCTTGCCCCGGAGGACCAGCTCGCCCATGTGGGACACGTCGAAGAGTCCGCAGGCCGTGCGCACCGCCATGTGCTCGGCGACCACGCCGCTGTACTGGACCGGCAAGAGCCAGCCCGCAAAGGGGACGATTTTACCGCCTGCCGCCACGTGACAGTTGTAAAGTGGGGTTTTTCGCTCCATGATCATGACCTCCTGTGATGATGTGAACTGAAAAAATTAGAAATTATACTGACGGTTACTGAATGGTATGAAAAAAGCGCATAGCAAATGCTATACGCTCTGTCCTAACCTGAAAGTTTCCCTCACACAGATGAGGTTGCATCTTCGGTGCGAGGAAAAAATTTCCGCGCTTTCCAGAGTCTCGTCAATGGCCGATCCATTTGCCTGAGAGATTTTCTGCTTCCCCTTCGGCGGCGACTGTCCTCGCACTCTCTCGGTCATGTCATTCGAACAATATAGAATTTTTCGATATAAGCAGTTTAAACTATTGAGTTTTATTTTGTACTTATAAGTATAATACAAATCCAAGAAAAGTCAACCGTTTTTTTGAAATTCCCCCGGAGAAATCGGAAGGCGCCGTCCGCCGCCCGGAAGAGAGGGCGGGAAGGCGCGATTTGCGCGAGAAAAAAGTTGTGGTATAATAGGAGACAATCCCTTTGGATTCCGTTGAAAAGGAGGATGTCGCATTGCTTTTATCTCAGCCGCAGGATCTGATCCATGCGTTTTTGACGCTGCCGGCCCGCTACCCCGCGCTGGCGGCCTGGTTCACTTCGGTGGTCCGCTTTGTGTTCCCGGTGCTGGCGCTGGGGATCCTGGCCGGGGCCATCCGCTCGCTCTTGAAGGTCCCCCACCTGCCGGAGGTGTGGGCCTACCTGACCCTGCCCAACGGGGCGGAGGAGCCCCTGACCCACTGGGAGAACATTCTGGGACGGGGAAAGTCCTCGGACGTGGTGCTCAACTACCCGGTGGTCTCCCGCCAGCACGCGGCGCTCATCCGGGCCGAGGACGACGTCTGGACCGTACACGACCTGGACTCCAAGGGCGGGGTGCGGGTCAATGGAAAGCCGGTCCAGGGCAGCGCGCCGGTGGCCTTTGGGGACGTGCTCAGCCTGGGCGGGGTGGAGACCGTGCTGCTGCCGGTCTCCCAGGAGGAGCAGGAGGAGCGGCGCCGGCGCCGCCGGAGGGTGGAAAAGCCCTCCTCGCCCTGGGGGCCGCTGGTGCTCCTGACGGTCTTTCAGGTCCTGGCCGCCCTCCAGCTGGTGGCGGCGGCGGGGGAGGAGGCCCAGGTCTCACTGCCCCTGGCCTTCTTTACGCTGACGGCCCTGATGTGGATCTACTTCCTCACCCTGCGGGCGCTGCGGAGGGTGGGCTTTGAGATGGAGCTCATCGCCTTTTTCCTGTGTACATTATCGCTGTCGGTGACCGCCTCCTCCGCGCCCCACGCGCTCTTCAAGCAGCTGGCCGCCATGCTGCTGGGGCTGGTCCTCTTCCTGGTGCTGGGGATCTTTCTCCGGGACCTGGAGCGGGTGAAGAAGATCCGCTGGATCATGGCGGTGGGGGCCATCTGCCTGCTGGGGCTGTCCCTGGTGGCGGGGCAGGTGAAATACGGCGCGGCCAACTGGATCAGCATCGGCGGCATCTCCTTCCAGCCCTCGGAGGTGGCCAAGATCTGCTACATCTTTGCCGGGGCCGCCACGCTGGAGCGGCTCTTCCGCAAGCGGAACCTGGGACTGTTCATCGTCCTGACGGGAGCCTGTATGGGCTGCCTGGCGCTGATGAGCGATTTCGGCACCGCGGCCATCTTTTTCATCACCTTTCTGGTGATCGCCTATCTCCGCTCGGGGGACTGGGCCACCCTGGCCCTCATCTGCGGCGCGGCCGTGTTCGGCGGGTTCATGCTGCTCTCCCTCAAGCCCTACATCCTGCGGCGCTTTGCCACCTGGGGGCACGCTTGGCAGTATGCCTCGGACGGAGGCTTCCAGCAGACCCGCACCATGTCGGCGGCCGCCTCCGGCGGCCTGGTGGGCGTGGGGCCCGGGCGGGGGTGGCTCTACCGGGTCCCGGCCGCCGACACCGACCTGGTGTTCGGCATGCTCTGTGAGGAGTGGGGCCTCATCATCGCCGTCCTGGCGGTATGCTGCATTTTGACCCTGGCGGTCTTTGCAGTGCGGGCCTGCCGGGCGGGGCGGTCCAGCTTTTACATCATTGCGGCCTGTGCGGCCACCTCCATGATGGTGTTCCAGACGGCGCTGAACGTGCTGGGCGCGGTGGATATCCTGCCGCTGACCGGCGTGACCTTCCCGTTTGTGTCCAACGGCGGCTCCTCCATGCTCTCGTCCTGGGGGCTGCTGGCCTTTCTGAAGGCCACGGACACCCGGCAGAACGCCAGCTTTGCCATCCGCCTGCCGGGGCGGGGAAAGGGCGGGGCGCGGCAGGAGCACCTGGCCCGCCGCGCCCCGCGGAACCGGAGCGCGGTGCTCCCCGCCGGAGAGGACGAGGATCTGGTGGACTTTGATTTTGACTTTGGGCCCGGATACGGCGGGTACGGAGAGGGGGCGGACGATGAAGAAGATTGAGAAACGGGCGCTGGTCTGCCTTCTGCTGGCGCTGGCCATGCTGCTGGGCCTGGGCCTGTTCTGCGTGCGCTTTGTGCTCAGCGGCGGGCGCTGGGCGGGCTTTGCCGCCAACCGCCATCTCTATAACAGCCAGGGGCAGCTGGCGGTGGGGCGGGTCCTGGACCGGGACGGCGACGTGCTCTCCTGGGTGGACGAGGCGGGGAACCGCCGCTATTACGACAATGCCGCCGTGCGGGAGGCCACCCTCCATGCGGTGGGCGATCAGTCGGGCAACATCGGCACCGGCGCGCTGGTGGCCTTTGCGGATAAGCTCTCGGGCTACAATCTGCTCACCGGCGCGTACAGCCCGCTGGGAGAGGGGAACGACCTCTATCTCACCCTGGACGCCCGCTACAACTACATTGCCTACCAGGCCCTGGGCGGCAAAAAGGGAGCCGTGGGCGTCTACAACTACAAGACCGGAGAGGTCGTATGCATGGTCTCCTCCCCTAGCTTTGACCCGGCCGATCCACCAGCCATTGAGGCGGGGGACGAGCGGTATGACGGGGTCTACCTCAACCGCTTTCTCTCGGGGACCTTTACGCCCGGCTCCATTTTCAAGACGGTGACCCTGACGGCGGCCATCGAGGAGATTCCCGATCTGTTCCGCCGGACCTTTACCTGCACGGGCTCCACCCAGGTGGGGGGAGAGGCCGTCACCTGCCCCCGGGCGCACGGGGAGATGGACATCTACGGGGCCTTTGCCAATTCCTGCAACGGGGTGTTCGGCCAGCTGGCCGCCGAGCTGGGCGCGGAGACCATGCAGCGCTATGTGACCCGGGCGGGGCTGACCAGCCAGTACAAGGTGAACGGGATCCCCACAGCGGCGGGCCGCTTTGACGTGGGGAGCACTCCCAGCCAGCTGGGCTGGGCCGGTGTGGGACAGTATAACGATCTGGTCAACCCCTGCGCCATGATGGTGTGGATGGGAGCGGTGGCAAACGGAGGGAAGGCCGCCGTCCCCCAGCTCATCCGAAAGACCGAGACACCGCTGGGGACCCCCGTATCCCTCTACCTGAAAAAGCAGACCGCCTCTCTGGTGGATGGGGACACCGCCGGCCGCCTGGCGGACATGATGGCCAACAATGTGGCCCAGACCTATGGCAGCAGCCGTTTCCCCAACATGGACCTCTGCGCCAAGTCGGGCACGGGCGAGGTAGGCGGCGGCAAGGCCCCAAACACCTGGTTTGCGGGCTTTCTCCGCAACGAGGACGCCCCCTATGCCTTCGTGGTCCTGGTGGAAGAGGGAAGCAGCGGTTCCGATACGGCCGGAGCGGTGGCCTCCAAGGTGCTGGACGCCGTGGTCAACGGATATTAAAGATTGCGCCGTCTGTGGCTGGCGGAGCTCTGCGATGCGCCTGCCGTAAAAACTGCAGAAGCACAACCTGGCGACAGACGGTAAGCCGGTCCGGAGGTTTCTCCGGACCGGCTGCTTTTCGGTCCGGGATGCGCAGCCTGCAAAAAGGCGCGGTTGCGCAGGACGGCCGGGGATTCCGGCAGGCCCGGATAAAACACAGCCCCGTCCGGTTCCGCGGAACCGGACGGGGCTGATATGCCGGGAAGGGGATCACGCCGCGGGAGGGGTGGATTCCTCCGCGGCAGGGGCTTCACTGGGCTGGGGAAGGGTTGGGACGGCGGAGGGCACCACGGGGACGGCGGCGCCGTCGCCCCGCCGGTCCAGTGTGACCGAGGAGCCGCTCAGGATGTCGGAGGCGCCCTCCCGGATCTCGTGCTGGATGGTGACCGCATCGCCCACATTGAGGATCACGGCGGTGGGATTCTGGGCGGCCGACACGGTGTAGAAGGTCGCATCGCCCTCCAGACGGAGGAAATAGTAGGTGTTTCCGTCCAGGACCGCCGAGCGGATCTCCGCGACCACGCCGCTGACCTGAGTCTGGGGCAGTTCCTCCTCCGAGGTGACGCCCTTCTGGGCCAGAAGCTGGATATATTCCTGCTCACAGGCCGTGACCGAATTGCCGGTGGCTACGATGTCATACCGGGCCACGTTGACCATGGCGTAGCTCTTGACCAGATTGGCGGCGTCCTTGAGGGGGATGAAGTAGGTGGGCTCATCGGCGATATTGAGGAGCAGGGGGAAGGTGGCGGTGTAGCCCAGGTCCTGCACCACGCCCTGGGCGGAGGCCTTGGCCGCCTCCTCCGTGGCGCCGGGGGCCTGGTAGAACTTGGTCTCCTTGGTGCGCAGGTTGGAGAGCAGGAAGCCCAGATTGGACTGGTCGGAATTGATGGAGGTGACGCCGGTGTACATGTACACATCGTCGTTGAGGGCGATATAATTGTAGCCCTGGGTGACCACCGTCACATCCCGCTGGCCGAAGATGGAGTTGATGAAACCGTTGACCAGCGTTCCGTGGTAGTTATACTGCTCCATGATGAGATTGGGGTTGTAGACATTGTCCACCCAGGAGGGAACCTCCTCATAGTACTGGCACTGGCCGGTGATGGCGTTCATCAGCACCGCGCCCTTGGTATCCGTGCCGCCGAAGAGACCGATGGTCTTGACGATCCGGGGGGCGATCCAGTAGGGCGTGCCCTCCTCGTCGACCTCAAAGCGGGGGGTGTCGAACATATAGGTGGGGTAGGAGAAGCGCAGATGGCGCATGACATTGCGGTTGAGGGGTTCGGAGAAGGAATACTTCATCCCCTCGGACAGGCGCACCACCTTGGCCTCCTGGGTCACCATGTCCACCACCACATAGGCGGGCAGGCCCTGGGCACGGTTGGTGAACCACTTGATGAGGTCGGCGTAGGCGATGGGAGCCACGCGGACCGGGCGGCCCTGATAGTTGATCTGGGTGGACTCGTTGGAGTAGTCAAACTGGCTGACCATGTCGCTGAGGGTGCCCATCTGGCGGTCTCCCAGGTAGTTGGCCGAGTCCTTGTCCAACGTGGGGATCTCGTCAAAGGAGATCTGGGTGATCTCCTTGGCGAAGTTGCCGGTCTCGACGGTCAGCAGGTCCCGGTAGTCCCCCGCCCGAAAGATGGGCATGGAGATGATCTGGCCCACCAGGGCCACGGCAATCAGGGCCAGAAACAGGACGCCGATGGGAAGACACTGGCTCTTGATGAAGCGGAAGTACTCCTTGAGGTGCTCCTTGGGCGGGGCGGTCTGGTCCACGCCCAGCGAGAAACCGGAGGTGATGAGGGCCGAGATGACATAGGTAATGCACAGCAGGCCGATGAAGCTGTAAAAATCACCTGACTGGGGGTTGAGGGCAGGCAGGGAGACATAGAAATAGACTGCGCCCACCACCAGGGTCACCGCCAGATTCAAGAGGATTTTTCCCAATTTGCTGCGGGGGGAACGACGTTTTTTGCCGTTTGATGACTGCTTCAAGTTACATTCTCCTTTTGTTGTACCAAAAAGTTCCGGTGCGAATATTCCTTAGTATAGCCGTTCCCTGGGGAAAAAGCAACAGAGGGAGGGGGAAAGAAAGATTAAAATTTGGTAAAAGTTCAGAGCTCCACCGGAGGGCGGCCGGGCAGCAGGGCGTCGATCTCGGCCCGGCCGTAGGTGTAGGCCGCCAGGTCCTCCCGTCCGCAGGCCTGAAAGGGGTGGGCGGCGGCGGTCCCCGCCAGGATCTGTTCGGACAGCGTGAGCATATCCCGGAGATAGGGCAGGCCCAGCCGGGGATTGCGGGGGGAGCGGGGATCGATCCCCGGGACGGGAAGGATCTGCTGCTGGTAGCGGTGCCCGGGCAGGATGAGAAGATCCTCCCGCGCTCCAAGGAAGGCCAGGGTCCGGCGCAGCGTATCCCGGTAGACCTCTACGGCGCCGGGCAGAAAGAGAAGCCAGACATAGCTGGAGCCGAAGGCGTCCCCGGTGAAGAGCCAGCCCTGCTCCGGCTCGTAGAAGGCCAGGCTCCCCCGGGTATGCCCCGGAACGGCCAGGACCTGAAAGCGGTAGGGGGGCAGGGGAATGGTCTCGCCGCCTGAGAGGAGAACGCCGGTGGCGGCGGTACGGATCGGATCATGGCGGGGAAGGTAGTGCGGACAGTCCTCGAACTGGCTCAGAGCGCCGATGTGGTCGAAGTGGTTGTGGGTGATGGCCACCTGGACAGCGCGCCCCCCGGCGATCCGGTCCACCAGGGCGCGCAGGGCCCGTCCCGGGTAGGGAGGGCCCAGGTCAAAGACCAGGACCCGGCCGGGGGCCTCCACCACATAGACGCTGGAGGGGCTGTGAAAACTTCCGTCCGGCTGCTGCCCCGGCGGATGGCCGGCCGTGGCGTCCTGAATATGCCACAGACCCGGGCGCAGGAGCCGGGCCGTATAGGGCGGATGCTCCAGCGGCGGTTGGGAGGGGGTCACAGAGCGGCACATTGGGCTTCGATGGCGGCCTCTCCGGCCTTCATGGCCTGGAGGGTGCGTTCCAGCAGGGTGTCCAGCTCCCAGCCCAGCAGCTCCGCGCCCTGCCGGATCACCTCCCGGGAGCAGCCGGCGGCGAATTTCTTATCCTTAAATTTCTTTTTCAGGCTGGAGAGCTCCATATCCTGCACCGACTTGGAGGGGCGCATGAGGGCGGCCGCGCCGATGAGTCCGGTCAGCTCGTCGCAGGCGAAGAGCACCCGCTCCATCTCGTGCTCCGGTTTGACCTGCGCGCCGGTCATCCCCCAGCCGTGGCACACCACCGCGTGGATGAGGGCGGGAGAGGCGCCCGCCGCCTCCAGCAGCGCGGGGGCCTTTACACAGTGCTCCTCCGGCCAGCGCTCAAAGTCGATGTCGTGCAGCAGGCCGGCCAAAGCCCAGAAGGGGGCCTCCTCCCCATAGCCCAGGGCGTGGGCGTACCAGTCCATGACGGCCTCCACCGTAAAGGCGTGGCGCAGGTGGAAGGACTCCTGGTTGTAGGTGCGCAGCAGGGCCAGGCCCTGCTCTCGTGTCAGTTCCATCGTTGTCTCTCCTTTGTATCGTTTGATCCATGCTGCCGAAGCAGTTCCCCTCCATCATAGTACGATGGAGCGCAAACCGCAAGCCCGGATCGCCGGGGCGCTGCGGTCCGGAAGGGATCAGCACCATTTCCATCCCTTTGGGTCCAGGGAACCCAAAACACTGCCCCAGTGGGTCAGATCATTGGGGGAGGAGAGGGTGATGGAGCGGGCGCGGTTGTTGATGGGGATGAGTCTGCAAACCCCGCTTCGGATGGACAGGTAGCGGATGTAGCAGGTGCCGTGGACCGAAAAGAGCCCCAGCTGTCCGCTGGAGACCCTGCCGTATTGCAGCAGAAGGATGTGGCCCGGGTGGAAGGCGGGCTCCAGGGAGGTATCGGACAGCAGCAGCGCGAAATCGGCCGTGGCGGCCAGGGAATGGGCGCCTGCCTGGACCAGCTTGGTCTGGAACTGGTGGCCGATGGACCCGCCCCCCGGATTGGAGACAGGGAGGTAACAGGGGAGCAGACGTTGAGAGAGAACGGAGTCGGAGGGGGTGGGGGCCTGGCCAAACTGCTCCAGCGCGGAGATCAGCGCTCTGCGGTCGCAGGGAGCGAGGCTGCGGTAGCGCTGAAACAGAACGGCTTCCTCCCGGTTCAGGAAGAGGAAGCCGTCCTCCTCGCTGTAAACTCCGGTGTCGCACTCCAGGGGAATGGCGTCGTCCATCAGATAGCGGGTGGAGACCTGGAAGAACTTCGCCAGGGCGCGCAGCGCGGGCAGCGAGGGGCTCTTGGTCTGGCCGTTGAGGATTTTATTCAAGGTGCCGATCGGAATGCCGGAGCGGGCGGCTACGGTCTCAGAGGTGACAGCGTCCCGCTTTTTCAAATAGGCTAATTTTCTCACCATAGACATGATGCGATCCTCCGCATTTCAATTGTGTGCGGGTATGTTTCGATGGAATTAACCGGAAGTGGTAAAAAAAGAATATATTAGAACCAAATTTTGGATGACTAATTGACATTGGACCGGAAATACAGCATATTGAATAAAGGAAAAGAACAAAGCAGAATTTAAATGGTAAAATATTACAACTAAAGAGATGGAGGTATGCGCCGTCTGTCTGCATCGGGCAGCACATGCCGGAAGTTCCACAGCAACCGTAGTTGATCTCCATACACCCGTGCGGCGGCATCCTGGTTTAAGAATATTATACCGTGTGAAACAGAAAACGGATAGGGGGAAATCACAGTTTGAAGCCATAGGAAAGACCGGGAGCACGGGGAGCGCCGCAAAATACCGCCTGCCGGAGTCAGGACCAAGAAGAAGGAGTTCGTGGACATGGAGGGAGCGGCCTGAGGTCAGGGCGTGAGAAAGGAATGGGAAAAGGATTTATGATGGGAAAATGTTGTGTAAATTACCGTGTGGTCACAGACAGGAGCTGTATCCCGGCGATGTATGGGATTGCGGGGGAAGGGGTGGCGGTGATCCACTGGCTGTCCGCCCAATATCAGGCGGTCGAACACCTGGCGCGGGTGTGCAATCGGCTGGGGCTGTCCTACCTTCATCTCGGGGATGTGGCGGAGGATTTTCGAAAGGGCGGTATGATTGAGGGTTGACCATCCCAGGCAGATGCGATAAACTAAGAACACATGAGCTATGCTTCCACAGAAAGCCATCCTTCGGGGTGGCTTTCCGCATGTGCGTGTTTGGAAAAAGAAGAGAGAAAGCGTGCTCCGTGCTTCTTTTTGGCAGCGAATGCCATTGGACTGGTGCTGCTGGCGGGCGCGGCCGCGATTTTTGCCGCTTTTTAAGGGAATAGGGTTGCAATAGGGCAAAAAAGAAGGTAAAATAAGAAGCTACTCTGTATAGGAAATAACTTTGCGAAAAGAAAGCGACGGTAGTTCGGCTATGAATCGTACTTTGGAGCATATCCTGCCCCGCGTGCAGAAGCCTGCGCGCTATACGGGCGGAGAATATAACGCGGTGGTCAAAGACCGGGACCAGGTGGATACCCGCGTGGCCCTCTGCTTCCCGGATACCTATGAGATCGGCATGTCCAATCTGGGCGTGCGCATCCTCTACGGCGTGATGAACGAGATGAAGGGCGTCTGGTGCGAGCGGGTCTTCGCCCCCTGGGGGGATATGGAGGAGGAGATGCGCCGGGAGGGCATTCCCCTCTATGGACTGGAGAGCGGAGATTCCATCGCGGACTTTGACATCATCGGCTTCTCTCTGGGCTATGAGATGGCCTACACCAATGTGCTCAATATGCTGGACCTGGCCGGACTGCCCTTGCGCAGCGCCGACCGGGACGAGTTCGCCCCCCTCGTTATCGCCGGGGGCACCTGCGCCTTCAACGCCGAGCCGCTGGCCCCCTTTATCGACATCTTTTCCCTGGGTGAGGGCGAGGATGTGACGGTAGAGCTCATCGAGCTCTACCGGAAGGCCCGGGAGGAGTGCTGGAGCAAGGAGGAGCTGCTGGCCGCCGCCGCCCAGATCCCCGGTCTCTACGTCCCCTCCCTCTATGAGGTGGAGTACAACGAGGACGGCACAGTCAAGTCCATCACCCCCGCCAAGGGGGCTCCTGCCACCGTGACCAAACGGATCGTGCAGGACTTCAACCGCTCCTACTTCCCCACCAAGACCATCGTGCCCTCCACTGAGATCGTGCACGACCGGGTCATGCTGGAGGTGTTCCGGGGCTGTATCCGCGGTTGCCGCTTCTGCCAGGCGGGATACGCCTACCGCCCGGTGCGGGCCAAGGACCCCGCCCTTCTGGTACAGCAGGGGATCGAGTCCTGCAAGAATTCGGGCTATCAGGAGATGACGCTCTCGTCCCTCTCCACCAGCGATTACCGCCGCCTGCTGGACCTGTGCGACGGACTTCAGGAGTGGTGCGATCCCAACGGGGTGAGCCTGTCCCTGCCCTCTCTGCGGGCGGACAATTTCTCCTGGAATCTGATGGAGCGGCTCCAGCACGGGCGCAAGAGCGGACTGACCTTCGCGCCCGAGGCGGGCACCCAGCGCCTGCGGGACGTCATCAACAAGAACGTCACGGAGGAGGACATCCTCAATTTCTGCCGTACGGCCTTCGCGGGGGGCTGGTCCACCGTAAAGCTCTACTTCATGCTGGGCCTGCCCACCGAGACCGATGAGGATGTGCTTGGCATCGCCGACCTGGCGGAAAAGGTCTACCACACCTGGCGGGAGGTCACGCCCAACCGGAGCCGTGGCGTGAAGATCACGGTCTCCACCGCGTTCTTTGTGCCCAAGCCCCATACGGCCTTCCAGTGGGAGGCCCAGATCAGCCGGGAGGAATATGAGCGCCGGGTCAGGCTTCTGCGGGATCATATGCGGGGGCGCTCCATCTCCTACCACTGGCACGACCCGGAGACCAGCGTGCTGGAGGCGGTGCTGGCCCGGGGCGACCGCCGCCTGGCCGATCTGCTCGAGACGGTGTGGCGCAAGGGCGCAAAATTCGATACCTGGGACGAGTACTTCAACTACGACCGCTGGATGGAGGCTTTCGCCGCGTGCGGCATCGATCCGGCGTTCTATGCCAACCGGGTCCGGGACAAGGACGAGCTTCTGCCCTGGAGCACCACCTCGGTGGGGGTGAGCAGCCGCTTCCTCTGGCGGGAGCGGGAGCAGGCCTACCGCGGGGCGATCACCCCCGACTGCCGGAAGCAGTGCACCGGCTGCGGCGCGGACAAGCTCTATCCCGGAGGCGTGTGCGACGCCGAGTGTTAATTTCGGAATAAAGGAGTGGAGCAGCCTATGACGACCCATAGACTGGCTTTTTCCAAATTGGATACAGCCAAATTTATCTCCCATCTGGATCTGATGCGCACCTTCCAGCGGGCCTTCCTCCGGGCGGACATTCCCATCAAGCACACGGAGGGATTTCATCCCCATGCCTTTGTGTCCATCCCGCTGCCCCTCTCGGTGGGGTACTCCAGCGGCTGCGAGGTGCTGGAGTGCCAGATCCTGGGGGAGAATCCCGATCTGGAGCGGGTCCCCGAGCGGATGAACGCCGTTTTGCCGGCGGGGATCGAGGTCAAGCGCTGCTACGAGGCCCGGCGGGCCGTGAAAGAGCTGGCCTATGTCAACTATATCGTGACGCTGGAGTATGAGGCGGGGGCGCCCTTCGGCGCGGATACCGCCATTCAGGAGCTCCTTGCCCGGGAGAGCCTGGTGGTGCGCAAGCGCTCCAAGAAGGCCAAGAGCGGTTTTACCGAGGTGGACCTCATCCCCCTCATCCAAAAGGCCACGGTGGAGGAGCGCCGGGACACGGTGACGCTGGATCTGATCCTCCGGGCTCAGAACCCGGGCCTCAACCCGGAGCTCATCGTATCCGCCATCCGTGGGGAGTGTCCCCAGGCCGCCCCGGACTTTGCGCTCTTCCACCGGCGCGTTGTGCTGGATGAAGCGATGCAGGTCTGGGAATGACGGCCCATAGAATGGGCAAAAGGCTTCCTCTCTACGGAGAGGAGGTCTTTTTTTGTAGAAATGGGGCAGAAGGGCAGTTTATTCTTGTCTAACCGGAAAAAGTACGGTACAATAAAGAAAATGGATATTCTTTCCTCCCATAGATCTGCTTTGACTGGTGGGGGAGAAGGGTGTGAGTGAGTTGCGGGAGAGAACAACGGTTCTGCTGGTGGACGACCGGACGGAGCATCGTGTGGCAATGCGCAAGGTGCTTGCTCCGGTCTATGAGGTCATTGAGGCCGCCGATGGAAACGAAGCCCTCCAGATGATAGGGACCTATTTTACACAGCTGGCAGTCATTCTTCTGGATGAAGAGATCCCCGGGATCGACGGCCTGGATGTACTGCGGATCATGAAGAGCAAGGGATGGCTGAGCAGCATCCCGGTATTCCTGGTGACGGAAGAGGAATCGGATGAGACCATGGCGCGGGGCTATGAGCTGGGCGTAGCGGATATTCTGATCCGTCCCCTCCGGCCGGAGGTGGTCAAACACCGGGTGGCCAATATGGTGGAGCTCTACCGCCACCGGTTTGAGCTGGAGCGCGTGGTGCTGGAACAGACCACCCGCATCCGGGAGCAGGAGAAGCAGCTGCGTCAGAGCAACAAGTCCATCCTGGAGGCTCTGAGCGCGGCGATCGAATTTCGCAACTGTGACTCGGGGTTCCATGTCCGGCAGATCCGGCAGGTCACCCGGCTGCTGCTTCTGGATGTGATGGAGCACTATCCCGAGTATGGACTGACCCAGGAACAGACGCAAGCCATATCCGAGCTTTCCATCATGCACGACATCGGCAAGATCGCTGTGCCGGAAGGCATCCTGATCAAGGACGGCCGGCTGACGGCGGACGAATTTGAGCGGATGAAGGCCCATACGGTCTATGGCGGGGAGCTGGTGAAGCACATCACCTTCCCCCAGGGGGAGCGGGTGCAGCGGTACTTTTATGAGATCTGCCGCCACCACCATGAGCGGTGGGACGGCGGGGGCTATCCGGACGGGCTCAAGGGGGAGGAGATCCCCATCTGGGTCCAGGCGGTGTCGATTGCGGACGTCTATGAGGCGCTGGTGAGCCGGCGGGTCTATAAGCCGGCCTATGCCGCGGAGGAGGCGGTCCGGATGATCCTGGAGGGGGAGTGCGGCGCCTTCCATCCCAAGATCCTTCTCTCTCTGCGCCGGGTGGCCGCCCGGCTGATGGCGGAAGTGAGCGGAGAGGCGTCCGAGGACCCGCCGGAGGAGCGCCTCAAGGCGCATGTCCCTGCCGCGGCGGCTTCCCTGCGGGAGGAGAGGGAGAGCGCCCAGCGCAGCGAGGTCCAGACCCTCTTTCTGCTGGAGCAGGAGAAGTACCGGATCATTGCCGAGCTCTCCGAGGATATGGTCTTTACCTATAATCAACGCTTTGATTCCATGGAGTTCAGCGAAAAATTCTGCCGTGTCTTCCAGATTCCGGCGTACATCAGTGAGTACAGCAAATGCCGGCCCTCTGCGCGCACCTTCTATCCGGAGGAATATGAGGCGCTGGTTCAGCGCCGGAACAGGCTGACCTGGGCGGTGCCGGAGATGGAGATGGACCTGCGCCTTCCGCTGCCGGATGGAACACGGCCCTGGTTCCATCTGGTACTCCATGTGATCCTGGACCAACGGGACCGGACGCGGGAGCTGGGCTATGTGGGAAAGCTGACCAACATCAACCGCATCAAGCGGGAGGCCACCGAGTGGCAGAAGCGGGCCAATACCGACGCGCTGACCCAGCTCTACAACCGGGCCGGCACCCATATTCTGTTTGAAGAGCTGCTGCTGGAGGGAAAGGACATCCATATGCCGCTGACCGTGGCCTTTATGGACATCGATCATTTCAAGAGCCTCAACGACACCATGGGGCATGAGGCGGGGGACCAGATCCTCACTGCGTTTGGACAGAGCATCCGCCGCCTGTTCCGGCCGGACGACATCGTATCCCGGTTTGGCGGCGATGAGTTCCTGGTGGTGATGAAGAATATGGGAGACCCTGCCTTTGCCCGGGAAAAGCTCCGGCAGCTCTGCCGCCAGCACCTTCAGATCGCCTGTGTGCGAGAGCCGCTGGAGATCAGCTGCAGCATCGGTGTGGCCTTCTATCCCAAAGACGGTCTGGAGTTTGACGATCTGCTGCGCAAGGCGGACCAGGCGCTCTATCAGTCCAAGCGCTCCGGGCGGGGGCAGGTGAGCTTCTACGCCCCGCCGGAGAAAAAGCCATGACCATAATGTATAACATCACCCCGAACCCGGGCCGGAGCGCCGGGTTCGGGGTGATGTGTTGCCGAGAACAGGGGAGTGGGCTTACTCCAGATCAATGGGGTCTACTTCGATGGGGAGGGTCTCCCGCAGGGCTTTCGTCAGACGGGAGAGTTTCCAGATAGACCACAGATCGGCGAGGCCGAGAAAGAGGAACACGCCGCCGATGAGCACGGCCACCGCCTCCGCCGCCGCAAAGGGCCGCCACAGGAGGACCACGCCCAGGACCATGCCCAGAACCGCCAGGAGCAGGGAGACCCACCAGTAGGAATATTCCATCCGGTAGAGGGAGCGGACCCGGTTGAGCGCCACCAGGCTGTCAATGATCACATACACGCCCATGACCATGGAGAGGATGGAAAAGACGGCCAGCGGCTGGAGCAGAAAGAAGAGTCCGGTGGCGGCGGCGATGATGCCAAAGAAAAGCTCCAGACGGAAACCGCCCATCTCCCGGTCCCGGAGGAGGAACCCGGCAATGGTCACCAGACCGTAGAGAAGGAGCGCGGCGCCCAAAAGACGGCACAGGGCCACCCCGCCCACGCCGGGCCAGATCAAAAGGACCAGACCGAGGATCACATAGAGGACGGAGGCCAGAAGAAAACTGACTCTGGCCCGTTTCAGCGTATCAACCATCGTGTAACATCCTTTCATACATCCGCAAAAACAGAAAAGGGGTGAGGTTAGTATGCGTCAAAAGGGAGGATACGCCGCGCTCGGACGGCGGAAGCGCCTTCCCAATTTTTGCATCGCTCCATCCAGCCCGCGCTGTGGGCGCACCCGGCCGGTCCCATGGTGGCGCTGGAGACGTCGAATTCCAGAATATCCTCCTCCCGGCCCAGGGCGAGGAAGAAGGCGCGGCGGAATCGACAGGATCAGTTTCCGCCCCGGTTTTGCGCCTTGGCGAGAAACCGCTCATTCATGATGAGAAACCGCTCATGGGTCCCTCCGCCGATGGGACCGGCCTCGTCATAGGCGCGGACGGAAAAGGTGAGTTTCCGGCCGTCAATGGCGGTGAGTTCGGCCTCGGCGCAGACCTTCTGGCCGATGGGAGTCGCGGCGTCATGGGTAATGTTCAGACAGGTCCCCACGCTGCCCTGGCCCTCTTCCAGGCCGCCCGCGCAGGCGTTGACCGCGGCATGTTCCATCAGCGCCACCATGGATGGCGTGGCAAAGACGGGGAGGAGGCCGCTGCCCACGGCGGCGGCAGTATTTTCCAGGGTGACAACAGTCTCGGCACGGCCCTTACAGCCGACTTGAAGCGACATAAAACATCACACTCCTCTTATTTATTACCAGATATTGTACACGGTTTCGCCACCCTTTGCAAGGTGTGCTGAAAGAAAAAGCCGCCGCCTCCCTTTTGCGGGAGGCGGCGGCTTTGCGAATGGACGGGCGGTCAGATGCCCAGCTCATTCCAGAGGTCGTTGTAGAGGGTGCGGGTCTCTTCGGGAAGGCCCAGGTAGGACTCACACTTGTCCAGAACCGCCTGGGACGGGGCCATGACCTCGTACAGGGCGGGGTCCAGAGGCTCTCCGTTGATCTCCTCATAGTAGGCGGGATACTTCTCCAGCGCCTCCCTGTTGGGGGTGGCGTACCAGATGAAGTCCATGTTCGCCAGAGAGGCCTCGGTGGAGGTGATGAAGTTGATCCAGGCCTCCGCCTCCTCCTTGTGCTCGGCGTCCTTCAGCACGCACATGGCATCCACAAACCAGTTGGAGCCATTCTCGGGCACGGCCCAGCGCAGGCTGGGATTGTTCTCATACATGACCAGATAGTCGCCGGCGTAGTAGGTGCAAACGGAGGTCTCGCCGCCCTCCATCTTGTCATAGATCTCGTCCATGAAGAAGCCCTGGTACACGCCCGCGTTCTTGGCGTCGGCGATGAGCTGACAGGCCTCCCGGATCTCGTTCTCATCCGTGGTGTTGATGGAGTAGCCCAGCTTCATCAGCGCGATGCCCAGAGCGTCCCGGGGATTGTTGATCATCGCGGTCTGACCGGCATAGGCGGGGTCAAACATGATGTCCCAGCTGGTCACATCCTCTTTCACCACATCAGAGTTATAGATAATACCCAGAGTGCCCCAGGTGTAGGGGACGGTGTACTTGTTCTCCGGGTCATAACTCAGATTCTTGAACCGGTCATCCACGAGAGAGAAGTTGGGGATGTTGTCGAAATTGAGTTCGGCTAGCATATCCTCTTCGATCATCTGGGAGATCATGTAGTCGGAGGGAACGATGACGTCATAGTTGGCGCCGCCGTTCTTGATGAGGGCGTACATGGCCTCGTTGCTCTCAGCGGTCTGATAGTTGACCTTGATACCGGTCTCTTCTTCGAACTGGTCGATCAGTTCGGGCTCGATATTCTCGCCCCAGCCGCACACATTGACCACCCGGGCATCCGCGGAATTTCCGCCGCCGGAGCATCCGGCCAGCAGAGCGGTGGTTACAGTGAGGGTCAGCGTCAAGGCAAGCTTCTTTTTCAATGGATCATTCCTCCAGTGTGGGTAGATTTATCTCAGGGCCGCGCGGCGGCCGGGAGAACGGGGAAATCAGGACCGGGCGGCGTTCCTGGCCTTGGCCTGGTGCGCCTCGCGCACATTGACGATTACCAGCAGGATCAGCACGGTCACAAAGAGCAGGGTGGAGACCGCGTTGATCTTGGGACTGATGCGCTTTTTGGTCATGCCGTAGATGGTCATGGCCAGGGTGGAAGTCGAGGACCCGGCGGTAAAATAGCTGATGACAAAGTCGTCCACGCTCATGGTAAAGGCAATGAGCATGCCGTTGACGATGCCGGGCTTGATCTCGGGGATGATGACCTTCCAGAAGGCCTGCCGCCAGGTGCAGCCCAGGTCCTGGGCTGCCTCCACCAGGTGCTTGTCCATCTGCTGGAGCTTGGGCATCACCGCCAGCACCACATAGGGGGTATTGAAGGTGATGTGGGCGATCAGCAGGGTGGGGAAACCCAGATAATACCGGGTGGGAAGGTTGGTCCCCAGAGTGCTGTTGAGCCAGCCGGCCGCCGTGCCGAAGAGACCGAAGGCGGCCACGAAAAAGAGGCACAGGGACACGCCCATCACGATCTCGGCGCTCATCATGGGGATGTTGTTGATGGTGATGAGGGGATTGCGCCAGCGCCGCTTCATGTTGTAAAACCCGATGGCGGCAAAGGTGCCTGCCACTGTGGCCACCACTGTGGCGATCACCGATACCAGGAGCGTGGTATAGATGGAGCTCATGATGGCGCTGTCCTGAAAGAGCTCCACATACCAGTCCAGGGTGAAGCCCTGCCACACGGTGCGGCTCTTGGAGTCGTTGAAGGAGAAGATGATGAGCAGGAAGATGGGGGCGTACAGGAAGAAGAAGACCAGGCCCATGAACAGGCGGTCCAGGATGGAACTGCGCTGTCTCATAGCATCACCGCCTGTTCCTCGCCCTCACCGAAGCGATTCATCACATACATACAGATCAGCACCACCAGCATCATCACCAGGGAGATGGCGGAGCCCAGCTGGGCGTTGTAGGCCGAGCCCAGGAACTGCCGCTCGATGAGGTCGCCCAGCAGCAGCTCGTTGCCGCCGCCCAGCAGGCGGGAGATGGCAAAGGTGGACACCGAGGGCACGAACACCATCGTGATGCCGGAGAGCACGCCGGGCAGGCTAAGGGGGAAGATGACCTTCCGGAAGACCCGGCCGGTGCTGGCACCCAGATCCCGGGCGGCCTCCAGCAGGGAGTGGTCCAGCTTCATGATGACCGAATAGATGGGGAGGACCATGAAGGGCAGGTAGTTGTACACCATGCCCAGCACCACCGCCCCGGAGGTGTTGATCATCTTGAAGTACTCCATATTGGTGTCCCGGGCGGTGTTGAGGGTGAGCCCCAGAAGGTCGTTGAGCCCGGCACACAGATCGTTGAGCCAGCCGTTGACCAGATTGCCCAGATCAATGATGCCCACCGCCTGGAAGAACTGATTGAGCAGGCCGGTATTCTCCAGAATGGACATCCAGGCGTAGGTGCGCAGCAGGAAGTTCATCCACATGGGGAGCATGATGAGGACCATGGCGATCCGCTGAAAGCCGGGGCCCTCCTTGGCCATGATGTAGGCCAGCGGATACCCGATGAGCAGGCAGATGAAGGTGGCGATCAGGGCCAGCTCGAAGGAGCGGACGAACACCACCCAGTAGGTGCTCATCTTGGCGAAGTTATCCAGGGTAAAGCCGCCCCCCGCGCTGGAGAAGGCGTAGACGACCACCAGGAAAATGGGGGCGACCACGAAGAGGGCCATCCAGACCACATAGGGGCCGGCCAGAAGGGAGAGCCTATTCTTCATCGCCTTCCTCCTGCTCCTCCTCGGCGTCAGGATCATAGTCCGCGTCGCTGATCTCCTCGTACTCCTCGCTGTAAGAGCTGTAATCGCCGAACAGGCCGGAGTACGGACTCTTCTTCATGACATGGATGCCGTCCGGATCGATCTTGATCCCGATCAGAGCGCCCACCGGGCAGAAATCGGTGGTCTGGATGAGCCACTTGAACCCGTAGAAATCCACGATGATGTCGTAGTGGACCCCCTTGAAGGTCACATTGGTCACGGTCCCGCGGAGCTGGCCCTCGCGCTCGGGGACGATATCGATGTCCTCGGGACGGATGACCACATCCACCGGCTCGTCCTTCGCAAAGCCGTTGTCCAGGCACTGGAACTTCCGATTGAAGATCTCCACCACGCCGTCGGCGCGCATGATGCCGTCGATGATGTTGGACTCGCCGATGAAGTCGGCCACAAAGGCGTTTTTGGGCTCGTTATAGATGTCCTCGGGGGTGCCGATCTGCTGGATCTTGCCGCCGTCCATGACCACCACGGTGTCGGACATGGCGAGAGCCTCTTCCTGATCGTGGGTGACATAGATAAAGGTGATGCCCATCTGCTGCTGGATGCGCTTGAGCTCGTTCTGCATGTCCTTGCGCAGGCGCAGGTCCAGGGCGCCCAGAGGCTCGTCCAGGAGGAGGACCTTGGGCTGGTTGACCAGGGCGCGGGCGATGGAAACGCGCTGCTGCTGGCCGCCGGAAAGGGAGGCAATGGAGCGTTTCTCGAATCCCTTGAGGTTGACCACCTCGAGCATCTCCATGACACGGCGCTGGATCTCTTCCTCGGACAGCTTGATCTTCCGCTGCTTCTTTCCGTCCGATTCGGTCTTGGGGATGCGCAGGCCGAACGCGATATTTTCAAAGACGTTCAGGTGCGGGAAGAGGGCGTACTTCTGGAACACCGTGTTGACCGCCCGCTTGTGGGGGGGCACATCATTGATTTTGGCACCGTCAAAAAGCACCTCTCCGGAAGTGGGTTTCAAAAACCCGCCGATGAGGCGCAGGGTCGTCGTTTTGCCGCAGCCGCTGGGACCCAGCAGTGTCAAAAATTCTTTGTCGTTGATGTAGAGATTGATGT
Organism: Clostridiales bacterium; assembly: GCA_018374635.1. Classification (GTDB taxonomy): domain Bacteria; phylum Bacillota; class Clostridia; order Oscillospirales; family Oscillospiraceae; genus Pseudoflavonifractor_A. Next base: position 7,168 of record JAHAEW010000036.1, on the reverse strand, counting down.
GATCCAAGATGATGTCGTCGTCAAACTGGACAAAGCAGTCGGACAGACGGATCAGCTCCTTAGCCATGTATCCTCCCCCATTTCAGTCGAAATAGAGGCGTACCCATCCGGCGAATGGGTACGCCCCTTTGTGTCGAGACAACTATATCTGTTTCTGTGGGAAATGTCAATATGAATCGACATTTTTTTCAGAGTCTTTACCTGGGGCGGAAGCTGGTGGAACAGAATGGATAAAGTGTGTTCACTTGTCTCCAAAGTACTCGTCCACAAAGTCCACGTGCTCCACCTGGAAGGAGCGGCCGTTGAGATACTCCAGAAGCCCCCCGTTGGTGGTGAAGTCAAAGGAGAGCCGGTAGGAGTACAGGGCCTGGAAGGAGCGCCCGTACGGCCTGTTGTCCCGCTCCCGGCCGTATTTGCCGTCGCCCAGAAGGGGGTGGCCGGCGGCGGCAAACTGGGCGCGGATCTGGTGGGTCCGCCCGGTGAGCAGGTCGCACTCCACCAGGGAGAGCCCCCTCTTTACCTTTAATGTCTTGTAGACCGTGGCGGCCGTCTTTCCGCCCGGGACAGGGTGGTCAAAGACCCGGACCTGCTTCTTGCCCTCGTCCTTGAGGATAAAGCCCTCCAGCTTGCCGCTGGGCGGGTCCATCCTGCCGTGGAGGATGGCCAGATAGTACTTGGAGAGCTCCCGGTCCTTGATCTTCTGGTTCAGGATGCGCAGGGTCTCCGCATTCTTGGCGGCGATGACGATGCCGCCCGTGTTCCGGTCGATGCGGTTGCACAGGGCGGGGGCGAAGGAATGTTCCCAATAGGGGCTCCACTCTTTCTTTTGATAAAGGTAGGCCTGGATATGGGTGATGAGGGTGTTGACCCGCTCGTGTTCATCCGGGTGGACCACCAGGCCGGGACGCTTGTTGACCAGAAGGAGGTTTTCGTCCTCATAGACCAGGTCCAGATGGGGCTTGAAGACCGAGAGAAAGGCGTTCTCCGGCGTGGGGGCGTCAAAGAACTCGTCGTTGATATATAATTGAAGGAGATCTCCCGCCTGGAGGCGGACGTCCCGCTTGGAGCCTTTTCCGTTGACCTTCACCCGCTTGAGGCGGATGTACTTCTGGGCCAGGGGCGCGGGAAGGAGGGGGAGGGTCTTGGCCAGCCAGCGGTCCAGCCGCTGACCCGCGTCGTTTTTGCCGATGGTAAACTCTTTCATAGGTGCTCCTCACAGCAGCGGGCCGGAGAGGGGGCCCGGTGGTCTTGCAATTGGTACGAGTATAGCATAAAATCCCCCGGAGCGCAAAGGTTCTTCGTACACCTTTGGGGGTTGCATTCTCCCAAAAGAATGTGCTATGATATACAGGACGGCGGGCGTAAAGTAGTACGGCTTACCGTCCTCTGAAAAAATACGGATTTTTTGCGAAAAAGTATTTGACAATATCCGTAGTATTCGTTATAATGTCTGCTGTGACATTGTGAGAGGTGTGCCATGCGACTGAATCTCCGCGACATCATCCATCAGCCGGGCGCCAGCGTGCCCTTTTCGTTCCGGTTGGAGCTCTCCGGGCTGGACTTTTTCGGCAGCAGGCCCTTCGCCCATCCGGTGGAAGTCTCCGGCCAGGTCCGCAATCAGGCCGGGGCTCTGGTGCTGGAGGGGGAGGCCCATACCACGCTGGAAGTGGTCTGTGACCGCTGCCTCAAGCCCTTCTCGGAGGAACTGGTCCTCCCGGTGGAGCATCTGCTGGCTGAGACGCTGGAGGATGAGGAGAACGACGACATCCTGCTGCTGGACGGCGGAGAGCTGGACCTGGAAGAGGTCTTCACCACCGATCTGGTCCTCGCAATGGAACCCAAGCACGTCTGTTCGGAGGAGTGCAAGGGGCTGTGCCCCAAGTGCGGTGCCAATCTGAACGACGGCCCCTGCCAGTGCAGGGCTGAAGTTGATCCACGTTTTGCTGTCCTCGCACAGCTGTTGGATAAAGAGTCTGATGACTGAGAAATATTGCCCGGCCAGGGCATTGACCTAAGGAGGTGTCATAAATGGCAGTCCCTAAGAGTAAAGTGTCCAAGCAGCGCCGTAACAAGCGCCGCAGCTCCGTTTGGAAGCTGGAGACCCCCGGCATCACCACCTGCCCCAAGTGCGGTGCGTTCCGGCTCCCGCATCGGATGTGCAAGTCCTGCCTGAGCTACAACGGCCATGAGTTCGGCAAGACCGAGGCTGTGGCCGAGGCGAAGTAAATAGCCTGAAAAGAGGAGAGGGGAAGTGTCCCCTCTTTCTTTTTGCCCGGAAATGGAAGATCACACCAGAGAGTACTTGCGGCTTTTCCGGGTCTGTATTACAATGTATCTATATATGTCCCCTTCACCGTTGGGCCGCTGGGCGGTCCGGCGGCGGGGGAGAGTGAGGGAGCGCTATGAGCCTGACAAAGATCCAGAGCATCGATCCGGGCAGTCCGGCCCACCGGGCGGGCCTGCGCCCGGGTGAGACGGTCACGCAGGTAAACGGACACGCCATCGTGGATGTGCTGGACTACAAATTCTATACCTATGACCCCAGCCTGGAGCTGGTGCTCCGGGCGGCGGACGGAACGGAGCGGACGGTCTCCCTGGAGAAGAACGTGGGCGAGGATCTGGGGCTCAATTTTGAGACCTATCTGATGGATAAGGCCCGCTCCTGCGCCAACAACTGTATCTTCTGCTTTGTGGACCAGATGCCCCCCAACATGCGCGAGACGCTGTATTTTAAGGATGACGACGCCCGGCTCTCCTTCCTGATGGGGAATTATATCACGCTGACCAACCTGTCCGAGCGGGAGATCCAGCGCATCATCGACCTGCGGGTCAGCCCCATCAACATCTCGGTCCACGCCACCGATCCGGAGCTGCGCCGGCAGCTGCTGAAAAACCGCCGGGCCGGGGAGTGTCTGGACATCATGCGGCGCTTTGCCGGGGCGGGCATCACCATGAACTGTCAGGTAGTGGCCTGCCCGGGCATCAATGACGGCCCTGCCCTCCAGCAGACCATGGAGGAGCTCTCCGCCCTCTGGCCGGGCGTGAACAGCGTGGCAGTGGTGCCGGTTGGCCTGACCAAGTTCCGGGAGGGCCTGTGTCAGCTGGAGCCCTATACGCCCGAGGGCGCGGCCGCGGTCATTGACCAGGTGGAGGCCTTTGCCGCCCGCTCTCTGGCCGAGCGGGGGACCCGGATGGTCTGGTGCTCCGACGAGTTCTATCTGAAGGCGGGCCGTCCCCTCCCCGATGAGGAGAGCTTTGAGCGCTTTGTCCAGCTGGAAAACGGCGTGGGCATGCTGCGCCTGCTGGAGAGTGAGTTCCGTGCCGCCCTTCTCAGCGTGGAGGGGGACGAGGAGCCCTCCTCCTTTACCATCGCCACCGGACTGGCGGCCGCCCCCACCATTGAGAAACTGGTGGAGGAGGCTCGGGGGAAATGCCCCGGCCTCCAGGGCCAGGTGGTCCCCATCGTAAACCACTTCTTTGGAGAGAATATCAATGTGGCCGGACTGGTGACCGGAAGGGACCTGATCGAACAGCTCCGGGACCGGACCCTGGGAGAGCGGCTGCTTATCCCGGTGAACATGCTCCGCCATGAGGAGAACGTGTTCCTGGACGACACCACCATCGAGGCGGTGGAGGAGGCCCTGCACGTGACGGTGGTCCCCGTGGAGCAGGACGGTGGCGCGCTGCTGGACGCTCTCTTTGACGTGGACTGGGACGACGGCGGCGCCGTGGAGTGGGTCTCCTGCGAGGACGAGGAAGACGAGGACTCCTGGGACGACGCCTATGAGGAGACCGACGGGGAGGGGGATGCCTTCCCGACCGATACGGAAGACTATTACCGCTATAACCCGCCGCGCAGACGGCGGACGGAAGAGGAGTGTGAGCCGAAATGAAACCGTTAGTCGCCATCGTGGGCCGGCCCAACGTGGGCAAGTCCATGCTGTTCAATAAGCTGTGCGGACAGCGGCTGTCCATTGTGGAGGATACCCCCGGCGTCACCCGGGACCGGCTGTACGCCGAGTGTGAGTGGCGCAACCGCAAATTCAATATCGTGGACACCGGCGGCATCGAGCCGGGCACCGACAACGAGATCCTGGCCTTCATGCGTGCCCAGGCGGAGATCGCCATCCAGAACGCCACGGTCATCATCTTCGTGTGCGACATCAAGACCGGACTCACCGCCTCCGACCACGAGGTAGCCAAGATGCTCCTGAAGTCGGGCAAGCCGGTGGTCCTGGCCATCAACAAGATGGACCAGGTGGGCCACACCAACCCGGACATCTATGAGTTCTACAACCTGGGTCTGGGCGATCCCATCCCGGTCTCGGCCGTCCACGGCCACGGCACCGGCGACCTGCTGGACGCCTGCTTTGAGTACTTCCCCCCCGAGGAGGAAGAGGAGCTGGAGGACGACGTCATCAAGGTGGCCATCATCGGCAAGCCAAACGTGGGCAAATCCAGCCTGGTGAACCGCATCCTGGGCGAGCAGCGGGTCATCGTCTCCAATGTGGCGGGCACCACCCGGGACGCGGTGGACAGCTACTTTGAGAATGAGAAGGGCAAATATCTGCTCATCGACACCGCCGGTATGCGGAAAAAGTCCAAGGTGGACGACCCCATCGAGAAGTTCTCCGTCCTGCGGGCCACCATGGCCATCGAGCGCAGCGACGTGTGCCTCATCCTCATTGACGCCAACGAGGGCGTCACCGAGCAGGATACCAAGGTGGCGGGCCTGGCCCACGAGGCGGGCAAGGCATGTATTATCGTGGTCAACAAGTGGGACGCCGTGGAGAAGGACGACAAGACCATGGACCATATGCGGGAGGAGGTCCGCCGGGATCTCTCCTATATGCCCTACGCGCCCATCCTCTTCATCTCGGCCCTGACCGGCCAGCGGGTCCCCCGGCTCTTTGAGCTCATCAACTATGTCAACGACCAGGCGGCCATGCGCATCACCACCGGCATGCTCAACACCCTCCTGGCCGACGCTACCGCCCGGGTGCAGCCCCCCAGCGACAAGGGCCGCCGCCTGAAGGTCTTTTATATGACCCAGGTGGGGGTGCGCCCGCCCCATTTCGTCTGCTTCTGCAACGACGCCAAGCTCTTCCATTTCTCTTACCAGCGTTATCTGGAGAACCAGATCCGCAACACGTTCGGCCTGGAGGGCACGCCCGTGCGCCTGACCATCCGGCAGAAGAGCGACAAGGAGGGGTAAGGGATGCTGGACGCTTTTCGCGCGCTGGTCAACGGCGGGCCGGACTGGGGAATGTACGCGCTGCCCAATCCCGTGCTGCTGGCCGTTCTGGCGGTGGTCATCGCGGTGAGCGCCTACTTTCTGGGCTGCTCCAACGGGGCGATCATCGTGTCCAAGTATATCCTGCACAACGATGTGAGAAACCACGGCAGCGGCAACGCGGGCCTGACCAATTTCCACCGGGTCTTTGGCGGAAAGCTGACGCTGGTGGTCATTCTCTCCGATGTGGTAAAGGCCGTTGCGGCCATCTGCCTGGCCCTCTTCATTGTGTGGCTGGTGGGCTGGCCGGGCCTGTCGGTGGGCGCCAAGTACTGGGCGGGCCTGTGGTGCCTGCTGGGACATATGTTCCCCTGCATGTTCGGGTTCAAGGGGGGGAAGGGCATCCTCTCCGGCGGCGCCATCGCCATCATGATGGACTGGCGCATCGCCCTGGTGGTCTGGGGGGGATTCCTGCTCCTGGCCATCCTCACCAGGTATGTGTCCCTCGGCTCCTGCTGGGCGGGGGCCAGCTTCCCCTTTGCCACCTGGTTTGTCTACCACAGTGTGGCGCTCACCCTGCTGGCCGCGCTGATCGGCGGCCTGATCCTCTGGAAGCACCGGGGGAACATCCGGCGTCTGATCCAGGGAAATGAGTCCAAATTCAGCCTGCATAAAAAGAAGGAGGGGTCCCAATGAAGACGGCGGTATTGGGCAGCGGAGGCTGGGGCACGGCTCTGGCCATGGTGCTGCTGGAAAACGGGAATGAGGTCACGCTCTGGTCCTACCAGGAGGCCGAGTCCCGCGTTTTGCGGGAGAACCGTGAGAATCCCATGCTCAAGGGCGTGCCCCTGCCACCGGAGCTGGCGCTGACCAGCGATCTGAACGGTGTCCGGGGATGCGCAATGGTGGTCCTTGCCACCCCGTCCTTTGCGGTGCGCACCACGGCCCGGAGCCTGAAGGGTGTCCTGGACCCCGGAACCGTGGTGGTATCGGTCTCCAAGGGCATTGAGAAGGACACCTCCCTGACCCTCACGGACGCCATCGAGCAGGAACTGGGGCCGGACTATCCGGTGGTGGCCCTGTGCGGGCCCTCCCATGCGGAGGAGGTGGGGCGGAAGGTGCCCACAGCGGTGGTATCCGCCTCGCGGAACCAGAAGGCCGCCGAGCTGGTACAGGATCTCTTCATGAACGAACGCTTCCGGGTCTATACCTCCCCCGACATCGTGGGTGTGGAGCTGGGCGCCGCCCTCAAGAACATCATCGCCCTGTGCGCCGGCTGCTGCGACGGCATGGGGTTTGGCGACAACACCAAGGCGGCCCTGATGACCCGGGGCCTTACTGAGATCGCCCGCCTGGGCGTGGCCATGGGCGGCCGGAAGGAGACCTTCGCGGGGCTCACCGGCGTGGGGGATCTCATCGTCACCTGTACCTCCATGCACTCCCGCAACCGCCGCTGCGGCATTCTGATCGGACAGGGTGTCCCCGTCCAGGAGGCCATCCAGCAGATCGGCGCGGTGGTGGAGGGCTATTACGCCACGGCCACCGGAAAGGAGCTGGCCGAGAAGATGGGCGTGGAGATGCCCATCACCGAGGCGGCCTATTCCGTGCTCTATGAGGGGAAGGACCCCCGGAAGGTCCTGACCGAGCTGATGACCCGGGCCAAAAGACACGAGATCGAGGACAGCTGGCTGTAACGGAGACCGAAAAAGCCCTCGGCGGAGTTTTGCCGCCCGCAGGCGTGCGCGCTTTGCGCGTGCGGCGCAGGGGGGGGCTGTATTTCCTCGAAAACCTCAACATGCATAAAAAGGCAGACAGCCCGCGGCTGTCTGCCTTTTTGCAGACTGTCGATAAAGTATATTTCTTCGATTTATGCTGCAAGAGCCTCGCAGAGTTCCGCCGTCCGCAGACGGCGGAAGAGGGTCAAATCGTGTTTTC
>JAHAEW010000035.1 GCA_018374635.1 Clostridiales bacterium | reverse complement strand
AGTGTGCGAGCGAAAGCGAGTGCGCGCAGCGGCCTGCATCCCCTCGAAAAAATGCTTGCATTTTTGAGAAGCGTGTCGAAGTTTTTCGACACGCTGAGCAGGTCCGTGTGATATGTACACGGACCTGCTTCAGTGAGAGATTTAATTGTCGATTCTGCCGCAGAGGGCATGGACGGCAGGCTCTTCCTCCAGCGCCTGGGTCTCTGATACGGTTTCAACGCGCACCGCCCCGGTTGCCGGAAGAACAAAGTAGCGCAGATAGGAGGAATCGCGGGCAGAGAGAACGGGTTCTTCGCTCGCATAGCTGTGGAGGTGAAATTCCAGCTCGTCCGCCGCTGTGCCCACATAGACCAGCGCGGCACACTGGGGAGAGGGATCTTCGGACACGGGAATGGGCTGAAGCAAAAGGCCCGTCACCTCGGAATCGGGCAGGGCGCTTCTGGTAAAGGCCGCCTGTCCGCCCAATTTCTCTTCATAGATGCGGAGAAGAGCCTCCTGGATGGTTTCCTGAGATGTGCCTGGAGCCTCCGCTGCGGGCTGGGTACCGTAGGAGAAGGGGGCGCCGCTGGAGCCCGAATCACTCTGCGGCAGGGCTTTGGCGCCGGTGGAGGTGGAGCCCGCTTCCGCGTCTTCCGGGGCGGCCGGAGCCGGTATGTCTGCGGGAGGGGAGTCCTGCTCTGCGGACGGAAGCGCAAAGGGGGCGCTCCCATCCGGGACCCCCGCGCAAATGGAGGGCAGATTTTCCGGTATATCCTCCGGTACGGGAGAAGAGGATGCAGGAGAAGGGAGGGGGGCGGATGCATCGGGCGCAGGCGCGCCGGATGCGGAAAGATCCGTCCGGACTTTGGGGGAAGAAGCGGAGAGAGCACTCTCTCCGGGCGGCGCGGTGATCTGGGAGAGTCCGATTCCGCCGGCGCCCAAAAGCACCAGGGCAAATGCTGCGGCCGAAGCGGCCCACTGCCGCCAGCGGCGGGGCAGACCGTGCCGCCGCGGCAGCAGGACCGCCTTGGGCTCGGTGTGGACCTGCTCCAGAATGCGCCTGGAAAGCCCCTCCGGCACGGGTGCATTCAGCAGCGGGAGCTGATCGTGGAGGGATTCCAGATCGGCGCGGAGGGCCCGGCAGGGTGCGCAGAGCTTCAGGTGCTCCTCCAGACGCCGGGACTCATCGGGCGCAAGGGGGCCGTCCAAAGAGGCGCTGATGAGTTCCAGGGCTTCGTCACAGGTGAGCATGGGGGGTCCCTCCTTTCCGGGATAGGGTAGAGAGTGCTGCGGATTGTGTTCTTACAGAGTAGACGAAGAAGCGGGGGAAAAGTTCCCCGTGGAGATGAGATATTTTCGCAATGCCAGACGGGCCCGGGCGATGCGGGATTTAACGGTCCCCTCCTCCAACCCCAGAAGCTGGGCGATCTCGGCATAGGAGAGCCCGTCCAGCTCCCGCAGGACCAGCACCCGGCGGTGCTCCTCTGAGAGGGCGCGTAGCCCCGCGCGGATAAGCTCCTGGACTTCCCGGCGCTCGGCGCTCTGCTCTGGAGAAAAGCGCTCGTCGGGCACATCGGCCTGGCGCCCCTCCTCCTCATCATCCAGAGAGACCGTCATGGAAAGACTGCTCCGCCGCTTCTCCCGGCGGAGAAAGTCGATGCAGAGGTTGGAGGTCAGGCGATAGAGCCAGGTGGAAAAAGAGCTCTCGCCCTGAAATTTGCCAAGTCCCCGCCAGGCGTTGAGGAAGGCGTCCTGGGTGAGCTCGGCGGCGTCGTCCGGGTTGCGGGTCATGCGCAGGGCCAGGTTATAGATGCGGCGCTGATTCTGTTCCACCAGAAGGGAAAAGGCAGACTCATCGCCCTGCTGAGCCAGCTTCACCAGTTCTGTTTCCGATTGCATGGACACGCGCGCCCCTCCTTTCCCGGACGGAAGGAACGCTCGTCAGCGCAGGTCCCGCCTGATGCCTTCCGTGACCTTGTAGATATCCTCCATGGTGGAGATTTTAGAGATCTGCTCCTTATAATAGCCCGCATAGGGGACGCTCTTGAGATACCAGGCGTAGTGCCGCCTGGCCTCCAGACAGGCGATTTTTTCCCCCTTGTGGGCGGCGTTGATCTCAAACTGCCGCACCGCGGTGCCGCACCGCTGGGCCAGCGGGGGAAGCGTGGGGATCTCCTCCCCGGCGAGCGCGGCGGCGCACTGCTGGAGGAGCCAGGGGTTACCAAACACACCCCGGCCCACCATGGCCATGTCCGCGCCGGTGTAGCGCAGGATGCGCACGGCGGCCTCCGGCGTAAAGACGTCTCCGTTGGCGATGACAGGGACGGTGACCGCCTCCTTGACCGCCCGGATATAGTCCCAGTTGGCCTCCCCGGCGTACATCTGCTTGCGGGTGCGCCCGTGGACGGCCACCGCCGCCGCCCCGGCCTGCTCCATCATGCGGGCAAACTCCACACAGTTGATGGAGCCCTTGTCCCAGCCCAGACGGAATTTGACGGTGACGGGCCGTCCGCCCGCGCCGCGGACCACGGCCTCCAGCACCCGGGCGGCCAGCTCCGGAGTGCGCATGAGCCCCGAGCCGTCCCCGCTCTGGGCGACCTTGGGGACCGGGCAGCCCATGTTGACGTCAATGATCTGGGCGCCCGAGATCTCGGCGGCCAGTCCGGCGGCCTGTTCCATACAGGCCGGATCGCTGCCGAAGATCTGGGCGGCGGCGGGGCGCTCGATCTCCCCCAGCTTGAGCAGGGGGATGGATTTTTTGTCCTGGTAGCAGAGTGCCTTGGAGCTGACCATCTCGGTGACGGTGTAGCAGCCGCTCAGCTCCCGGCAAACCGTGCGGAAGCCCAGATCGGTGACGCCGGCCATGGGGGCCAGGACCAGTTTGGAAGGTATGGTGACGCTGCCAATGTTCAAAAGGATCCCTCTCTCGATCAAAAGGATAGGTGTCTGGTGTCAGCCATGTCGCAGAGGCGGCCAACTCGATCCTCATTATCATAACATAGGAAGAAAAGGGGGGCAAGGGATGAATCCGAGACGCGGGGGGCATACTCCTTCCGGGAGGTGATACGGATGGACAGCGATATGCGGCCCTATCTCTGCTCGATGTGCGGATATGTCTACCAGGCCATGGAGGGAGACGCCGCCCGGGGCGTGCCCCCTGGGACCGGTTTTCCCGACCTGCCGGAGGAATGGACCTGCCCCCGGTGCCGCCAGGGGAAAGAATGGTTTGCGCCGATGGAGACATGAGAGATCCAGCCATTGGGACGGCGTTCCGATCAGGAGGAATGCCGTCCTTTTTGTGCGGATTTTTGTTCATAAGTAAAAAAAGAACTGGGAAATGACCTGAAATAGCACAGGAAAAGTGGAGCGGACAAACTTCTCCTACCCGTTCCGACGTCGTTTTTCCAAAAGCTGGGATATAATGACGGACACACAAAAGATGGCGGCAGGACCGCTGTGGACAGGGAGGAGACCGAAATGGCAGCAAAGGAGACGATCCGAACCCGGGCAGCCCGGGTCAGTGAGGAGATGCGGGAGACTGGGCGCCTGGTGCTCCGTGCGCCCATTCTGGTGCGGGGTGCAGAGTGTGCCATGCGCTTCCTCCTGGGAAGCATTTTGGCGGGCGCGGGGATTTTTGGAAACTATGCGCCCTTCGGACTGGGGCTGGTGGCCGCGTCGGGCTCGGGACTGGATGGATTCTGCGCGCTGCTGGGCGCCTGTATGGGGTATCTGCTCTTCCAGGGCTTTGTGGAGGGGCTGCGCTACGCGGCGGCGGCCATTCTGATCTTCTCGGTGGCCTTTGCCTTCTATGACATCGGCGCGTACCGCAAGGTGTGGTTTATGCCGGCCGCCGCCGCGCTCATGAATGGGATCACCGGGTTTATCTATCTCTCGGACCGGGGGTGGACGGCCGAGCACTTCATTTTTTTCGGGACCGAGGTGCTGCTGGCGGGCGCGTCGGCCTATTTCTACCGCATCGCCTTCTCCCCCTGGACGGAGAACCGGGAGGAGGACGCCCTCACCATCCGGCAGACCGTGAGCCTGCTCATTCTGGCTGGAACGGTGCTGCTCACCCTGTCCAAGGTCACTTTGGGAGGGGATCTGTCCATTGGACGGCTGTGCGCCGCCCTGGCGGTGATGGTGTGCGCCTATGAGGGGGGGATCGGCGCCGGGGCCACGGTGGGCGTCAGTACAGGGATCGGAATGGATCTGGCCGCAGGCGGCGCGCCCTTTTACTCCATGGCCTATGCTCTCTCGGGGGTGACGGCGGGAGTCTTTCACCGCCAGGGGCGGCTGTATACCGCCCTTGCCTATGTCCTCTCCAACGCGGTGGCAGTGCTCTGGACCTGGGGGAGCGGAGCCCGCCTCTCGGTGCTCTACGAAGTCTTTGCCGCGTCGGTGCTCTTCCTTCTTCTGCCGGAGCGGAGCCTGCGCCGGGTCCGGGCCCTGCTGGTCCGGGAGCCCCGCCGGGATACGGCGGACAAGGCCCGGGAGTATGCCAGAAAGCGCCTGGAGGGGACGGCCCGGGCCTTTCGGGAGCTCCACGATTCCCTGCGCAGCCGCTTTGACCACACGGGCGGAAACGACGGGGACACGGCCATTATCTTTGACCGGGCCGCGAACCGGGTGTGCAAGACCTGTCCCCAGCAGATCATGTGCTGGCAGCGGTCCTATGTGGATACTTATAACGCCCTCAACGATGCGCTGCCCGCCATGCTGGAGCGGGGAAGAGGGGAGGGAAGCGACTTTCCCCTGCACTTTTCCAGCCGGTGCCAGCGGTTCGCGCAGTTTCTCACAGCGGCCAATGAGGAGCTCTCCGCGCTCTTTTACCGCAGGCAGTATCAAAACCGCCTGCGGGAGAGCCGGGGGGAGGTGTGCCGCCAGTATGCCGAGCTCTCGGCCGCCCTGGGCGCGGCGGCCAGCGAGCTCTCCGCGGAGCTCTCCCCCGATGCCCTCCGGGAGCGGCGGCTGCGCCAGCATTTTACCGCGCTGGGACTGGAGGCGGAGCCTGCGGTCTATTACGATGAAGCCGGACGCCTCCGGATCGAGATCGAGGGGGTGGGGCTTCAGTCCCTCCGGCGGAGCGACGCGGCCAAACGCCTGGCCCAATTAATGGATAGGCCCCTGCGCCTGGTGGAGGAGTGCCCGCCCCGCTATGACCGGGTGGTGCTGGCCGAGCGGGAGCCCTTTATGGCGGTTGCGGGGGTGGCCGCCCGGAAAAAAGACGGAGAGACCGTCTCGGGCGACACGGGAGCCTGGTTCAAGCAGGAGGATGGAAGTCTCTTTGTGCTCCTGTGCGACGGCATGGGCTCGGGACCCTCCGCCCACCGGGAGAGCAGCGAGGCCGTGCGCCTGCTGGAGCAGTTCCTGCGGGCCGGGGTGCCGCCGGAGGAGGCCCTGCGCACCCTATCGGGGGCGCTGGCCCTCCAGGGAGAGGAGACGGGGGGCTTTACCACCATTGACCTGATGCGGGTGGACCTCTTTACCGGTGCGGCGGCAGTCTACAAATACGGTGCGGCCCCCACCTATGTGAAAAAGGGAAACACAGTGCAGCGCATTACAGGCAGTACGCTGCCCGCCGGGCTCTCCCCGGTCCAGGGAGCGGCCCCCGATGTGAGCCGCTTCTCCCTGGAGCCAGGGGACTGCGTGCTGATGGTCTCCGACGGCGTGGCCGGCGGGGAGGGGGATGTGTGGCTCCGGGAGCGGCTGCGCTCCTTCCAGGGGGAGAGCCCCAAGGAACTGGCCCGCATCCTGATCGAGGAGGGGCAGCGGCGGGTGGGGAGCGGGGATGACCGCACCGCCATCCTCCTGCGGCTGGAGCGGCGGACGGAGTAGTGTGCCCACAGAAAATCCTACTTGACAGGGAAGGGACGGGTGTGGTAACTTTATTAAGTAATTAAGAAAATGCTTAATAAAAGGAGATGGGGAAATGCCGTCGAAGCGAGTGGCCCGGGTGGGCCGTGGCTGTGTGGCCTGCGGAAGCTGTGTGAAGGTCTGCCCGGTGGGGGCCATCCAGGTATGGAAGGGCGTGGAGGCCCGGGTGGACGGGAACCGCTGCGTGGGCTGCGCCCGCTGTGCCGGGGAGTGTCCCGCGGGGGTCATCGATGTAAAGGCGCGGGAGGAACTGGCATGAGACAGAAACGGCACTGGTACGACTACCTCTGGATCGTGACCCCCATTTATCTGGGGCTGGGCATGTTCAACATCCTCTTTGCCTGGCTGGGCATGATCTTTTTTAGCCTCCCCCTGCTCATCTCCATCTTTGGTGGGGGAAAGCTGTACTGCAACCGCTTCTGTGACCGGGGGCAGTTCCTCAGCCTGCTGGGCAGCCGGCTCAAGCTCTCCCGCAACCGGCCTCTGCCACGGTGGATGAAGCATCCGGTCTTCCGCTATGGATTTTTGGTGTTTTTCCTGGCGATGTTCGCCAACATGCTCTATGTGACCTGGCTGGTATGGGCGGGAAACCGGGCGCTGGGAACCAGCATCAAGCTGCTGTGGACCTTCCGGGTGCCCTGGGCCTGGGCCTATCCGGTGGAGGTGACCCCCTGGGTGGCCCAATTTGCCTTCGGATTTTACAGCCTCATGCTCACCTCCACGCTGATCGGCCTGGTGGTGATGGCACTCTATAAGCCCAGAGGGTGGTGCGTCTTCTGCCCTATGGGGACCATGACCCAGCTCATCTCCCGCCTGCGGGCGGGCCGTCCAACAGAGGCTGGCTGCGGCGGAAGCTGTGCCTCCTGTACGGCCTGCACCCTCTCCCGGGGAACGGAACAGGAGGGAGAATGATGGGACTGGAGGAACACGCCCGCCAGGTAGCCGATCTGCTGCGGCTGCTGGCCAATGAAAACCGTCTTCTCCTGGTCTGTGCCCTGCTGGAGGGACCCAAGGGGGTGGGGGAGCTGGCTGCGGTGGTGCCGGGGATCACCCGGCCGGCCCTCTCCCAGCACCTTCACGCCCTGCGGGGAGCGGGACTGCTGCGGGATGAGAAGCGGGGACAGTTTGTGACCTATTCCCTGGCCGACCCCCGCCTGCAGGAGGTATTGGCTGTGCTGAAACGGGAATACTGTCCCGAGCCCTGAGGACTCTTTGCGGCGGGCCTGTTTTGTGATAAACTAGAAAATACAGAGCGTGCCGGCCGGACTTGAGCCTTGTCGTTCAAGTCCGGCTGGTATTTTTACCTATGATTTTTCCGTTTTGTATTTCTATACAGGCGAGCGCAGAGGATGACGGATATGAAGAAACTTGTGGTTGGCATATTGGCCCATGTGGACGCGGGTAAGACCACCCTGTCGGAGGGGATGCTCTACCTCAGCGGCGCCTTGCGTAAGCTGGGCCGGGTGGACCATCAGAACGCCTTCCTGGATACCAACGCCCTGGAGCGGCAGCGGGGCATCACCATCTTCTCCAAGCAGGCGGTCTTTGCCCTGCCCACGGTGGAGGTGACGCTGCTGGACACCCCGGGCCACGTGGATTTTTCCAGCGAGATGGAGCGCACGCTCCAGGTGCTGGACTGCGCCATTCTGGTTATCAGCGGGACCGACGGCGTACAGGGCCATACTCAGACCCTGTGGAAGCTGCTGGAGCGCTATCATATCCCCACCCTGCTCTTTGTCAACAAGATGGACCTGGACGGGGCCGACCGGGCGGGCTGTCTGGCCCAGCTCAGGGAACAGTTGCACGACGGCTGCGTCGACTTTATCCAGGCGCGGGAGGGGGAATCCCTTCAGGAACAGGTCGCCATGTGCGAGGAGGCCGCCCTCGAGCGCTATCTGGAGACCGGAACGGTGAAGGATGGGGAGATCCGCCGCCTGGTGCGGGAGCGCAGGCTCTTTCCCTGCTGGTTTGGCTCGGCCCTCCGGCTGGAGGGGGTGGAGGCCTTTTTGGAGGGGCTGGAGCGCTATGCCCCGATCCCGGACTATCCGGCGGAGTTCGGCGCACAGGTCTATAAGATCGGCCGGGATGCCCAGGGAGGGCGTCTCACCTACCTGAAGGTCACGGGAGGGAGTCTGAAGGTCAAGGATCTGCTCTCGGGCGGAACCGTCGCCGCCGGAGGGGAGGCCCCATGGGAGGAGAAGGTGGACCAGATCCGCATTTACTCCGGGGAGCGCTTTCAGACAGCCGACCGGGCCGAGGCGGGAACAGTGTGCGCGGTCACCGGGCTCACCCATACCCGGGCGGGGGAGAGTCTGGGGAGCGCCCGGCCCGCGCAGCTTCCCCTGCTGGAGCCGGTGCTCACCTACCGGCTCAATCTGCCCGAGGGGGCCGATCCCCACACCGCCCTGCGCAGGCTGCGGGAGCTGGAGGAGGAGGACCCCCAGCTCCACATTCTCTGGAACGAGTCCCTGCGGGAGATCCATCTCCAGCTCATGGGGGAGGTCCAGCTGGAGATCCTGCGCGCTGTCATTGCCGAGCGGTTCGGGCTCTCCGTGGCCTTTGACACGGGGAGCATCCTCTACAAAGAGACCATTGCCGCCCCGGTGGAGGGGGTGGGGCATTTTGAGCCCCTGCGCCACTATGCCGAGGTCCATCTGCTGCTGGAACCCGGGCCCCGGGGGAGCGGCATGTGCTTTGCCACCGCGTGCAGCGAGGATATGCTCGAGCGCAGCTGGCAGCGCCTGGTGCTCACCCATCTGGCTGAGCGGGTCCACCTGGGGGTCCTGACCGGCTCCCCGCTCACGGATATGAAGATCACCCTGGTGGCGGGCCGGGCCCATCCCAAGCACACCGAGGGGGGCGACTTCCGCCAGGCCACCTACCGGGCGGTGCGCCAGGGGCTGATGGAGGCCGAGAGCATCCTGCTGGAGCCCTGGTACGACGTGCGCCTGGAGGTGCCGTCCGCCCAGGTGGGACGGGCCATGTCCGACCTTCAGCGGAGAGGGGGAACCATGGAGCCGCCGGAGACCGCGGGAGAGTATGCCGTCCTGACCGGACGGGCGCCGGTGGCCGGGATGCGGGACTACGGCGCGGAGATGGCAGCCTATACCAGGGGACAGGGCCGTCTTTTCTGCACCCTGAGCGGCTATGAGCCCTGCCACAATGCCCGGCAGGTGGTGGAGGAGGCGGGCTACGACCCGGAGCGGGATCTGGAACACACCCCGGACTCTGTTTTTTGTACCCATGGCGCGGGATATGTGGTAAAATGGGATCAAGTAAAGGCCCAGATGCATGTGGAGAGCGGACTCGCGCTGAGAGAGGAGGCGCCGGAGAGATCCGAAAGCCAGCCCCGGAGGGGGGCACGGCATACCGGCTCTCTCGCGGAGGATGCGGAGCTCCAGGCCATCTATGAGCGGACCTATGGAAAGGTGGAGCGGGATGCCTTCCGCCCCCAGTCCAAGGCGCCCGCCCGCACCAGCCTGGATGAGAGCCGGTATCATATCCGGGCCCAGAGCCGGGGACCGGAATACCTGCTGGTGGACGGATATAATATCATCCATGCCTGGGACGAACTCAAGGAATTGGCCCGGGCGGACCTGTCCGCCGCGCGGAAAGCCCTGATGGATATTCTGAGCAATTACCAGGGCTTCCGCAAGTGCGAGGTCATCGTGGTCTTTGACGCCTACAAGGTCAAGGGGAATCCCGGCAGCGTATCTAAGTACCACAACATCCATGTGGTGTACACGAAAGAGGCGGAGACGGCGGACAACTATATTGAAAAGGTCACCTATGAGCTGGGGCGGAAATACCAGGTCCGGGTGGCCACCTCCGACGGCGTGGAGCAGCTCATCATCCTGGGGCACGGGGCGCTGCGCGTCTCAGCCCGGATGTTCCGGATGGAGATCGAGCAGGCGGAGGGCCAGATCACCGGCCTGATCGCACAGAACAACCGAAAGAGCCGGAAGCTGGACCAGATCCAGTACCGCCTAGGCAGAGACAGTGGATCATAGAGAGGCCGGACAGAGCAGAAGGCCGTCTTATTTACGCAGGCCGCAGAGCATCTGTACCGACCCGTACAGATGCTCTGCGGCTCTTTTTTGGAACAAAACGGAAACGTGTTGAAATGTAGAAACAAAAATATTTTAATTTGTTTCTACATGAAACGATATGAAACGTTTTGGCGGATTCTTTTTGGGGAGAACATGCGGTGGATACCGCCAAAGGTCTGCGGTGCAGCGTATTGGCAATGGTCGACAAGAATTGGCATGCCGTTTGCTAAAAAGAATAAAAATGCTTTTGTGATTCTGCGTGACCGCTGCAGTGACGCAGTTTGAAACGATGGTTGCAGAAGGGGGCGAAAAAGAGCATTGGATCCCAGGGGGCGCAACTTCCCCAAAGGCACCGGCCGGTCACAGGCCGGAAGAGAAAAACAGATCATACATGAAAGAAAATAGGAGAGGTGAGAACAATGGATCTGGCAGTACTGATAGGTTCTTTCTTTGTCCTGCTGTTCCTCGGCATCCCGATCGCCATTGCGCTGTGCGCGTCGGCCATGCTGTATCTGGCGCTTTACACGGAGATTCCGCTGATTATCGTCGGCCAGCAGATGCTCAAGGGTGTGGATTCCTTTACGCTGATGGCGATTCCCTTCTTTGTAATCGCCGGCTGTCTGATGCAGAGCGGCGGTATCTCCCGGCGGATCGTGGACTTTGCCAAGAAGCTGGTGGGCTGGATGCCCGGCGGGCTGGCTGTGGTGGACATCGTGGCCAGCATGATCTTTGCGGCTATGACCGGCGCGGGCGCCGCCACCACCGCGGCGGTGGGCGGCATCATGATCCCTTCCATGGAGGAGGAGGGATATGATCCCGGCTTTGCCAGCGCCATCCAGACCGTGGGCGGCGTATTCGGCCCCATCATCCCGCCCAGTATCCTGATGGTCCTCTATGCGGTGGCCTCCGGCGCGTCGGTGGGCGATATGCTGCTGGCCGGGCTGCTGCCCGGACTGTTCCTGGGTCTGGTGCTGATCGTGGTCGTAGTGATGCAGTGCATCAAGAAGGGGTATAAGGGCAGCGGACGCTTCCACCTGGGCGAGGTGGTCCGCTCCTTTGGCCATGCCTTCTGGGCGCTGCTGGCGCCCGTCATCATCCTGGGCGGCATCTACTCCGGCTTTGTGACGCCCACGGAGGCCTCTGCCCTGTGCTGCTTCTACTGCCTGTTTGTGGGTGTGTTCATCTACAAGGAGATCAAGATCAAGGATATCTGCAAGATCGTCTACGGCGGCGTGAAGAGCGCCGCGGGCATCATGCTCATCGTGGCGGCCACCCAGGCCTTTGGCTGGGTCATCACCCGCGCCGGTATTCCCCAGACCCTGGCCCGGACCTTTACCTCCTCCATCAGCAACCCGCTGGTGTTTGTCTTTGCCGCCTGCCTGATCCTGCTGGTGGCAGGCTGCTTCATCGATGCGGTCCCCGCGCTTTTGATCTTTGCCCCGATCTTCTGCCCGACGGCCGACGCCTACGGCATCAACATGGTCTACTTCGGCGTGGTGATGGTCATTGTGCTGTGCATCGGCCTGGCGACTCCCCCGGTGGGCATCAACCTGTATGTGGCCTCCAGTGTGGGCGGACAGCCGGTGCATAAGATCATCCCCCATCTGCCCATTCCTCTGCTGGCGATCTTTGCCGGCACCATCGTTGTGATCCTGGTGCCCGGCATTGTGACGTTCCTTCCGAACCTGATTTGAGCCTGCGGGTAAACTGGATACGAGCAATCTTGAACGCGTGAGGAGAAAACAAATGATGAAAAAGAAGGTTTTGGCATTTGGCATGGCCATGGCGATGCTGCTGACCATGACCGCCTGCGATATCCGGGCTGGCGGCAGCGGCGGCAAGACCGCCCTCAACGACACGGTGGAAGTGCCCGAGGCGGGACCGGTGGCCGCCGGTGAGATCACCGGCGAGAAGATGTCCATCAGCCTGTTTGCCGGCTCTCTTCCGGAGAACATGCCGGTGGGCGGCGCGCTGAAAGTGATGGCCGAGTACATCAATACCTATTCGGATGGAACCATTGAGGCGCTGGCCTTTTTTGACACCGCGCTGGGGGACGCCACCTCCATGGTGCAGGGGCTGCAGCAGGGGACGATCGACATCGGCGTAGCCGGCACGGCCTATTTTTCCGGACTGGTGCCCGAGATCGAAGTGTTCCAGCTGCCCTTCCTCTTTGAGGATCTGGAGGCGGCCCGTACCGCCGCCGCCGGTCCGGCCGCCGAGCAGATCAACCATATGTTTGAGGATAAGGGCATCGTGGGGCTCTCGGTCTGGGAGAACGGTTTCCGCGAGCTGACCAACAATGTGCGCCCGGTGTCCACTCCGGATGACATGAAGGGCATCAAGATGCGCACGCTCCCCGCAGAGGTCCAGGTGGCCACCTGGTCTGCCATGGGGGCGCTTCCCACCAGCATTGACGCCTCGGAGCTGTACACCGCCCTTCAGCAGGGCACGGTCAGCGCCCAGGACAATCCCCTGCACGAGATCGTCTCCCGCAAATTCTACGAGGTGCAGCCCTATGTGACCATGACCGATGCGGTCTACACGCCGCTCTATATGGGCATGAGCAAAAAGACGTGGGATCGCATGTCTGAATCCCAGCGCGCCCTGATCCAGGAGGCCGCCGACGTGGCCCGTGAGAAGCAGCTGGAGCTGACCGACGAGGCCCAGGCGGAGGCCATGCAGACCCTGATCGACTACGGCTGCGAGGTGGTGGAGGATCCGGACAAGGCCGCCTTCCGGGAGAAGGCCCTGCCCACCTGGACCCTCTTCACCGACCAGTACGGAACCGAACTGGTGGAGCTGCTGCAGGAGACCCAGGGATAACGGGAGAAAGGAGTGTCTCTTATGAGAAGAATCATAGATCTGACCTGGCCGATTGAGGAGCACTGGCGCTATGGATTCCATGTCACGCCGGTCAAGACCCACGCAAATCATGATCCGTGGCAGTGTGCGGCCTATAATCTGGAGTCCCACTGGTACACCCACATTGATGCGCCGCTGCACTTTGACCCCAAGGGCAAGACGCTGGATGACTATCCCATTCAGGATTGGGCCATCACCGACTGCCTGATCCTGGATTTCTCCAGCTGCGGCGATAACACTGCCATCACCGGGGAGATGCTGGAAAAGGCCAATGAGCCCTATCGGGAGCGCCACTTTGACAGCCTTCTGATCCGGACCGACCGGGGCCGCAAGGTGAGTTGGAAGACCACCGAGTACTGGGATACTTCCCCCTATTTGACCGAGGACGCCGGGATCTGGATCAAGAACTACCGCCCCAAGGTGGTGGGCTATGACTTTGCCCAGGACTATGTCATCCGCAATCTGCGGCATATGAAGCCGGGCGAGGTGGCTGAGCAGCCGGTCCACGAGCATGTGCTCAAGCAGGGCGAGATCCTTCAGATCGAGTATCTGACCAATCTGTGGGAGATCGGCGCGGATGTCTGTCAGCTGATCGCCCTTCCGCTGAACACCCAGCATGCCGACGGCAGCCAGATCCGTGTGATCGCGGTTGTAGAAGAGTGAGGAAGGTGCGAGATGAAAAAGAATATATCCAAGGTGATATCCGCCGTTGAGTGGCTGTTCGGTCTGGTGGGAGTCGTGATGATCCTGGTGGAGACCTATGCGGTGCTGGCGCGGAATGTTCTGCTGATCCCCACTCCCTGGGTGGACGAGCTGCTCAAGCTCCTGTTTGTGTGGAGCATTTTTGTCTGCTCGGCGCTGGCCTTCTTGTCCGACGATCTGATCTCGCTGACGCTGTTGGAGGATGGGGCCCGGGAGCAGGGCAAAGAGAAGAAGTATGGCGTTTTCAAGCTGATCCAGTACGTGGTCGCGCTGGTGATCTCCGGTTTGATCGTGCTTCAGCTGCTGACCATCGTGAGCACCCAGATCTCCACCGGAGAGGCTACCACGGTGCTCAAGTATCCGCTGTGGGCGCTCAATACCGGCGTGCTGCTGGGCATGGGCCTGATCGCTGTTTTTGCCATCCGCAAGCTAGTGGACTGCGTACTGCTTTTTTCCGGGAAAAAGACCGCCCTGTCCGGCAAAGACGGATAACCATATCACTTGACTTGATTTGAAAGAGCGCCGCAGATACAAGGCATCTGCGGCGCTCTGTATAAATAAGCCCGCGTACCGCAGAGGAAATCCTGTGATACAGGGCAATTTTTTATCCCAGCGCGTGGAAAAGATCGCCAAAAATCATATCCCGGTGACAGTAAGTGGCGGTGCGCACCAGGTGACGCCCCCGGGGCGTGAGATCCCAGGTCAGGTCGTTGTTCAGTGTGGGGGCCTCGGTCTCAACCGTGAGGACCCAGTTGGGATTTTTCAGGAAGGCGATGGTGGAGATATCCCAGATGACCCGGCTCCAGGCCACATACTGGGTGGGGAACTGGGAGAAATATGCGTCGCTCTGGTCGGCCTGGCCCTTGAGATAGCCCTGGCGGTTGAGAGCCATGAGGGCGATGGAGGCCTCCGGCTTCCGGAAGGCGTCCAGACAGTTCTGGGCCAGATAGCGGCCGATCTCACTGCGGTCCCAGAGGCGGCAGCGCAGCTCGTCCTCTGTGGTAGTGAGCAGAGATGCCACGCCCATACAGGGAATGTGGACCAGGGGGACGCCGCTGTTCAGGACCACCTGGACGGCCCGGACATCCTGATAGAGGTTATATTCAAATCCGTGTCCAAAGGAGAGCGGCTGACCTCCCAGCCAGACCACCACCAGCTTGCGGGCGATCTCAGGGGCCATCAGCAGCGCGGAGGCCACGTTGGTCAGCGCAGCGATGGCGGCCACATAGAGCGGCTCCTCGCTTTCCAAGGCGCGGTGGATCAGATCCCGGACGGCGTCGCTCTCTATGGCGCCCTCCGCGGGAAGATAGCCGGGAGAACCCCGGAAGACCCGCCCGGACGGGGCCTCGTTCAGCAGGGAAAAGAGTTTGAGGATCTCCTGATAGCTCTGTTCCATACCGTGGGCCGGTCCGTCCGCGGCGCCGTGCAGGGCACTGGCCAGCGTGCTCTCCTCGCTCTCACCCAGGGGAGAGGAGCTGTGGGAGAAGGGGGCGGCATAGACCGCCTCCACCGAAAAGCGCTCCTTGGAGCGCAGCGCCCAGGCAATGGCAAACTGGTCGTCCACTTCATTTTTGGCGTCGGTGTCAATGACCAGACGCAGCTTCCCGGTTGGAATGGTCAGTCTGGACCGGATTTCTTCTTGTGTCAGAGGGTGATACATACCATATGCTCCTTTCAGACAACGGAGGATCTGGGCTGCGCCAGTGCCGCGAGTGCGTCGTCCACCTGCCGGGCGTGGGGGATGGAGGGCGCGGCGCCCGGCTGGGCGACGGCCAGAGCGGCTGCGATGCTGGCCCGGGTCAGGGCCTGGGCATGGCTGAGCCCCAGGCAGACGGCGGCAAAGAAATAGCCGGTGAAGGTATCTCCGGCCGCCGTGCTGTCTACCGCTTCCACAGGGAAGACGGCCTGACGGAGGAGCCCCTGCTCACTGGCGCAGAGGGAGCCGTTGTCGCCCAGGGTAAGGACGACCTGCATGTCCGGCCAGCGGCGGCGCAGGGCCTGACAGATGGCTTGGGGCTCCTGCTCGCCGGTGAGTCCGGCGCCCTCGATCTCATTGAGGATGAGCCAGGAGACGCCGCTGAGATCGGTATGCAGGAGTGTATCATCCAGCGGAGAGGGATTGAGGACTACCGTCATTCCCCGCTTCCGGCCCTGGGCGATCAGGTAGGGGAGGCAGGAGATCTCGTTTTGCAGAAAGAGCCAGTCTCCAGGGGCAAAATGCGCCAGAACGGCGTCCGCCTCCCCCTGGGAGATGGCCTGATTGGCGCCGCCGTGAAGCAGAATGCAGTTCTGCCCCAGAGGGTCCACCTGTATGATGGCGTGCCCGGTGGGCAGAGCGGGGTCCTGGCGGATGAGAGAGACGTCCACCCCGCTCTCGGAGAGTTCCCGCAGGAGAAAGGCGCCGTCGCCGCCGATTTTTCCGGCGTGCCAGACGGGCAGGCCGGCCCGGGCCAGGGCAATACTCTGGTTGAGGCCCTTTCCGCCTCCGGCGGTCTTCATCTCCAGGGACGCCAGCGTCTCGCCCGCACGGACAAAGTGGGGCACAGTATAGGAGCGGTCGATGTTGAGAGAACCGAAATTGAGTACCTTCATGCAGATAAACCTCCATGCGTTGCGGATCAAGGGAGTTGTCTTGTACTTTCCACAGGGGTGTGGTAAAATATGTACTACTAAATGATGTGCGGGAGGAAGTGAGGGAGATGGCGGCGACGCTGCGGGATGTGGCGCGGCTTGCGGGGGTTTCTCCCGGGGCGGTGTCCCAGGTGCTCAACGGAAAGCCCCACCGGATCTCTCCCGAGACCTGCGAACAGATCCGGCAGGCCGCGGAACAGCTGCGCTACGTCCCAAACCAGAATGCAGTGACCCTGGTGACCGGGCAGAGCCAGGCGTTGGGCGTGGTGATCCCGGACATCCGGAACCTCTTTTTTGCCGAACTGGTCAGCGGAGTGGAGGCGGTGGCGCTGGAGACGGGGTGGAATATCGTGATCACCTCCTCCAGCGACAAAAGTGCGCTGGCCCTGGCCAATCTCCGGACCCTGGCGGCCCGGGATGTGGGGGCCATCCTCCTGGTACCGGCCAGCGATGCGGATGAGACGCTGGCCATGGAGTACCGTCAGGCCATCCGGGATTATGGCCGCCCGGTGATCCAGGTGGACCGGATCATCCCGGATCTTGGCGTGAGTTTGACTGCCATCCACCAGAGGCGCGGGGCCAAACTGGCCATGGAGCACCTGCTGGATCTGGGACACCGCCGGGTGGCCTGTGTATTGGGGCCCACCAACACCTGCGCGCCCCGGCTGAGCGGGGTGCGGGAGGCCTGCGCCCAGTGGGGGATCGCTCTGCGGGAGAGAGATCTCTACCCCGGGGCCTATACGATGGAGAGCGGATATGCCGTGGCCGACGCCATTTTAGAGGGGGACTATACGGCGGTATTCTGCTTTAACGATATGATGGCCTACGGGTTTTACAAGCGGTGCCGGGAGCGGGGCGTCTCCATCCCCCGCGACTTGTCCGTGATGGGATTTGACGGGGTGCTCTTCTCCGATTATCTGGAGAAGCCGCTCAGCACGGTGTGGCAGCCGGCCCGACAGCTGGGTGTGGAGGCCGCCCGGCAGGCATTCCGGGAGCTGGAGTGTCCGGAAGAGGCGGGGAAGCGCACTCTGCTGGAACCGCGGCTCCAGATCCGGGAGAGCACCGCGCCGCCGGTTGCCGGAGCAGTATGTTGGGAAAGATAAGCGGGCATCCATCTCAGGGACGGATGCCCGTTTTTTCTGTGGTCATCCGACCGGCTTGGCCGCAGACTGGTTCTGTGCGTTCCGCCGCTTATGGCTGCTTCTGCGGTACTGCCGTACCGAGAAGAGGATCAGGCCCGCCAGGGTGACACAGTAGGGAATGGTGCGCACCAGATCGGCCGGCCAGCCCAGCACGCCGGCGGCGTTGGAGAAGGCGTCGGCCGCGCCAAAGAGGAGCGAGGTAAGGGCGGTGCCGATGGGATGGGAACAGCCCATGGCCTCGGCGGCAATGGCGATCCATCCCCGGCCGGCCACCATGTCCCGGGAGAACCAGGAGACATAGCCCATGGACATAAAGGCGCCGCCCAGGCTGGCTAGGAAACCGGAGATGAGCAGGGCCACGGCCTGTACCCGCATGACGTGGATGCCCACCGACTCGGCGGCATGGGCGTCCTCGCCCACCGCGCGGAGGTGGAAGCCCAGAGGGGTGCGCTTGAGCAGAATGTACACGGCGATGACCGAGAGGAAGGCCAGATAAGTCAGGATATTGTGTCCGGAGAGGATCTCACCCACCACCGGGATCTGGTCCAGGAGGGGGATCTTTACCTGGGGTAGAACACCGCTGGGCACCGAGGCGGAGGTGCCCTTGTCGTGGCAGAAGAGGTACAGGGCAAATACAGTGCCGCCGGAGGCCAGGGAGTTGATGGCGATGCCGCCCAGAATCACATTGGTGCGGTAGTACAGGGTGAAAAAGGCCAGAATACCCGCGCACAGCAGTCCGGAGAGGATGGCGCACAGCAGGCCGATCCACGCGCTGGAGGAGAGAGCGGAGGCCATCATACCCACAAAGGCGGCGATGAGCATAATGCCCTCCAGGGCGATGTTGGGAATGCCCGCGGTGTTGGCCACCACCATACCCATGGCGGCAAAGACGATGGGCGTGGTCACACGCAGGATGGAATAAAAGAAACTGGGTGTGAGAATCACATTAAGCAGCGCGTCCATGCTTGACCCCCTTTTCGATCCACTTCTGACGATAGGAATGGAGGAACCGCTCGGCGGAGACCAGGAGAATGATCAGCGCCTGAAGGATGGAGACCATCTCGGTGGGTACGTCGGAGAGCCGGGCCACCATGTCGGCGCCCACCCGGAGATAGGCCACGAACAGGGCTGAGAGCACCACGCCCAGGGGGTGGTTGCCGCCCATCATGGCGATCATGGCTCCATCAAATCCGTAGCCGGGCAGAGCGGTCCATTCAAAGCGCTGGTGCAGGCCGATGGTCTCCACCGCGCCGCCCATGCCGGCCAGCACGCCCGAGACCAGATGGGCCAGGATGATCACCTTGGCGGTGTTGATGCCCGAATAGCGGGCGAAATCCCGGTTGATGCCGGTCATGCGGATCTCATAACCCCACTTGGTGCGGTAGAGGAAGAGATAGGTGAGGAGCACACAGGCCAGGGCGATGATGAGGCCGAAATGGATCCGGGTGCCGGGGACGATCCTGGGGAGAAGGGCGGTCTCGGCAAACTTATAGGAGATCTGGTTGCCCGTCTCGGGGTCCCGCATGAAATTGGTGAGGATCCACAGGCCAACCCCCAGAAGAATGTTGTTGAGCATGAGGGAGGTCACCAGCTCGCTGGCGTTGAATTTGGCCCGGAGGACGCCGGGAA
Source organism: Clostridiales bacterium (assembly GCA_018374635.1). Classification (GTDB taxonomy): domain Bacteria; phylum Bacillota; class Clostridia; order Oscillospirales; family Oscillospiraceae; genus Pseudoflavonifractor_A. The sequence goes on along the minus strand of JAHAEW010000035.1, from coordinate 14,225 downwards.
TGGCCATCACGGCCGCGCCGATCACGCCGCCCAGGATCACGATGACCAGAGGGTGGATCCCGGCGGGCATGGAGTAGAAAATGGCCACCAGGGAGACCGCAGCGCCCGAGATGTAATAGATGCCCTCCGCGCCCAGGTTGAAGAGGCTGGCCTGGAACACCACCGCCATGGCCAGACCTGAGAAAATCAGTGGGATGGCGGCCTCCACGATGTTGCCCAGATGGCGCTTGGAGTCAAAGGGGCCCGCGGTGAAGATCCGGATGGCCTCCAGAGGGGTATCACTGATGAGAAAAATGATCAGATAGGCCGCCGCCAGCGCGATGAGCAGGGAGACGGCGGTGCGGAGCAGTTGGAAGCTTCGTTCCCGGTTCATTTTGTCACCTCCTGGATGCGTTCCGGGGCATGCCGCTGGAGACCCAGCATGCACAGGCCCAATTCTTCTTCGGTCACGGCGGAGACGTCGGGGAAATAGGCCACGATCCGTCCGTCATACAGGACCACCACCGCGTCGGAGAGCTTCATGACTTCGGCCAGGTCCGCCGAGATGAGCAGGACGGCGCTGCCGCTGTCCCGGAGAGAGAGAATCTTCTGGTGGATGATGCGGGCCGCGCCGATGTCCACGCCGCGGGTGGGCTGTTCCGCGATGAGCACACTGGGCTGGCCGCTGCATTCCCGGGCCACGACCACCTTCTGCATATTGCCGCCGGAGAGCATGGAGATCTTGGAGGCACCGCTGCCGCACTTGATCTCGTAGTCGGCAATGCTCTGGCGGGTAAAGGCGTCGATCTGCTCATTGGAGAGCAGACCCGCAGGGCCGGCGACCGGGGCCCGGTAATAGGAGCAGGAGATCAGGTTCTCCCGAATGGAGGCGCCGGCCGCCGCGCCCTGGCGCAGCCGGTCCTCAGGGATGTAGCCAAGGCCGCCCTCCCGCAGGGCGCGCACCTTCTGGCGGGAGATGTCCATGCCGTTGATCTCCACACGGCCCTGCTCCAGCTCCCGGGCGCGGGTGAGCAGCTCCACCAGCTCCACCTGGCCGTTGCCCTGGACGCCGGCCACGCCCAGCACGGTGCCCGCATGGACGGCAAAGCTGACGTCATCCAGAACGGGGACCTGGGCGCCGCCGGAGTAGGAGAGGTGCTCGGCCCGGATCAGGACCTCGCCGGGGGTACAGGGAGCCTTTTCCAGGTCCCCGCCGCCCTCCCAGCCCACGATCTTGGCGGAGAGCGCCTCCTCGGTCAGCTCATCGGTGTCGTAGACGCCCACACTGCGGCCGTTGCGCATGACGGTGACGCGGTTGGAGATGGCCTTGACCTCCCGCAGCTTGTGGGAGATGAAGATGATGGTGTGTCCCAGGTCCTTGAGCACGTTGAGCTCGGCAAAGAGCTGGTCGGTCTCCTGGGGAGTGAGCACGGCGGTGGGCTCGTCCAGGATCAGGATACGGGCGCCCCGGGCCAGCGCCTTGAGGATCTCCACCTTCTGCTTGATGCCCACCGGGAGAGTGCCGACCACGGCGGTGGGGTCGATATCAAGGTGATATTTCTCCCCCAGCTCCCGGGCAAAGTCGTTGACCTTGGCCGAGTCCACAAAGAGCCCCTTTCTGGGCTCGATGCCCAGCGCGATGTTCTGGGCCACGGTGAAGGAATTGACCAGCATGAAATGCTGATGGACCATGCCGATTCCGTGGGAAATGGCATCCTCCGAGGAGCTCATTTCCAGGGGAGCACCCTCCAGCGTGATGGTGCCGGAGGAGGGCTTCTCCATCCCGAAGAGGATCTTCATCAGCGTGGTCTTACCTGCGCCGTTTTCGCCCACCAGCGCATGGATCTCACCGCGCTTGAGGTTAAAGTTTACATCCTCGTTGGCGACAATGCCATTGCCGTAGATCTTGGATATATGCTCCATGTTCAATACATACGCTTCCTGCACGGGAACACCTCCTGATTGGTAAGGCCGCCGCCTGCTCCGGCGGGAACAGGCGGCGGGAAAAGGATCCGGTCTGGAACGGGGAGGATCAGGGCTTGGCGGCCTGACGGATCTGCTCCACTTCCTCGGTGGACATGCCCACGGTATTCAGCGGGGTCACCTCGCCGGAGATGACCTTCTGCCACTCGGCGTCCACATAGTCGCGGCTCTCCTGGGAGAGGAGCTTCTCGTAGAACTCATTCTTGGCGATGGTCACGCCGTTCTCCTTCAGGCCCAGCATCTCGTTGGTGCCCCAGGGAATCTCACCGTTGAGGAAGCGCTCCACCGCGTCACAGGTGTACTGGGGGATGTTCTTGATGGAGGAGGTGATGATGAGGCTGGCGGCCTCGGGATCGCTGTCCTTGAGGCTCAGGGCCTGGTCGGTGTCCACACCGATGGCAAAGCGGGGCTCACCCTTGGCAGTGAACTCCTTGGCGGCGTCAAACACGCCCAGGCCGGAGGCGCCGGCGGCGGTGTAGATGATCTGGGTATCCTGGTACATGATCAGGGCATTTTCCTTGGCCTTGCTGGGATCAGTAAAGCTGCCGACGTAGGAATAGGCCACCTTGATATCGGGGTTGACATGCTGGGCGCCGTCAATGTAGCCGATGAGGAACTCGTTGATGCCGGGGATGTCCAGGCCGCCCACAAAGCCGATCTGGTTGACGCCCAGCTCCTCGGCCTTTTTGGCGGCCACCATGCCGGAGAGAAAGCTCATTTCCCCCATCTTGGCCAGCATGGCGTACACATTGTCGGGCACATCGGTCATGGTGGCGTCCACGTTGATGAACAGCTGCTCGGGGAACTCCTCGGCTACCTGGATCAGGGTGTCGTTGACCGAGTCGGACACGGTGAGGATCAGGTCATAGGAGCCATCCTCACAGTAGTCCACAAAGGTGGGGTACCACTTGGTCTGGTCGGTGCCCATCTCCACGGTCTTGACCTGGGCGCCCAGCTCGCTCTGGATCAGGTCCATGGCGGAGTTGGTAGCGTCAAAGAAGGACTTATCGCCCAGCAGGCCGGGAACCAGCAGAACGAGATTCAGAGACTCGCCGTTCTTGGGGGTGTAGGAGCCGGTCTGAGCAGTGGGGGCGGGAGTAGCGGAGCTGGCGCCGCCGGTCTGAGCGGGATCGCGGGTGCTGCACGCAGCCAGGCCCAGACCCATGGTCACAGCCAGGGTGAGGGCGATGAGAGATTTCCATACTTTCATGATGTACCTCCAGATTCTTCCTTTGTTTTTATGGACAGCGGCGGTGAGCCGCTGGGGCATATGAGGGGGGGGCTCAGCGCTTCATCAGCGCGGCGGTGCGCCGGGCCAGGTCCGAGATGGACGCCTCAGGATACCCATGCACACCGGTCTGGAGCCGGTCCGCCAGCGGCTCGACCCACTGGGCGGGGAGCGCCTTGGCGCCCAGCAGAACGCCCAGGACGGAACCGGCCGTAGCGGCGTTGCAGTCGGTGTCAAAACCGCACTCCACCGCCAGGCCAATGGTGCGGGTGAAATCACACTCGCCCCAGAGCAGGGCCATGGCGACCAGCATGGCGTTGGGGATCACGTGGCACCAGTCAAAGGAATCGGTCTCATCCCAGGCCTGATGGACCCGCTCCACGGCCTCTTCGGCGGACAGGCCGTCGGCGTGCCACTGGAGGACCTCCTCCACGGCGGAGGCGAGACGGGACTGGGCGGGGATCTGGCCCAGTCCCTGCCGGAGGATGGAGGCAGGGGTACCGCCTCCAAAGGCGGCGGCCGACATGGCGGCGGCAAACATGGCCCCATAGATGCCGTTTTTTGTGTGGGAGATGCGGGCGTCCCGCCAGGCCATATCCGCAGCGGTCTCCGGATCGCAGGGATTGACCCAGCCATACAGATCGGTACGGATCTGCGCGCCGATCCACTCCCGGTAGGGATTGCGCAGGGAAGCAGAGGCAGGAGGGGGGACCAGGTTGGCCAGATTGCGGTAGGCCGCCCGCTCGGCAGAGCAGGTGAGCAGGAAGGGAAGGCTGGTCAGCCAGCCCACCGCCACATCCTCCGAGGTGAAATTCCGGCCGACCCGCTCCAGGATCTTCAGGGAAAAGACGGTATAGTTGGTGTCGTCATCCTCCCGCATACAGTCGATCAGATTGATCCAGTTTTTGTGGAGGGCGTCATAGGGACCGGGGCCGTCGGCCACATCCCAGCGTTTGCGTATCTCCTCCGGCAGATCAGAGGAGAGATAGCGCACAATGGGATAATTGCCGGTCTCCTTCAGCAGGCCCTGGATCCGGGCGCGGGTCCAGCTCTCCACCGGCTGTCCCAGCAGACAGCCGGCACAGCGGCCCAGCCATCCGCCCAGCACCCGGTCTTCCACATCACCGGAGAGGGTCAGAGGGGCGGATTGGGGGCGCAGCGCCCGGATAGCATCCAGATCGTCCGGCTCCCGGGCGGCCTGGGCGGGATCGACCGGCAGTTGGGCAATGGCGGCATACAGTTTCCAGGCGGCTTGTTCGCAATCGCTACCGGAGGGAAGGTCCTGGACCTGCCGCTGCAGCTCCTGGGGAATGGTCCGTCCTTCCTGCCGAGCCTGGCGCAGTTCCCAGGCAATGTCATCCGCAGCGCGCAGCCACAGCTCTTGTTCGAGCATGTTCATCCTCCTCATCCGTTGTACAGGCAGGGGTAAAATTAGAAAAATCACAATTTAGAGTTGCTAAATCTGACTGATAAAGCGTTTTATCAATCAGATTATATAGAGAAAAAAGCGCTGTGTCAATTATTGTTGTAAAAAAGACATGCTTTTTCTGCATGGAAAAGAAGAGCGGCAGGGAGGGCTGTGTGTGCAGACGGGAAGATTGGGGAGAAACAGGGGGAGAAAAACAGGAAAACGATGAATTGGGTCATAAAGAGAAAGAAAGTCTATATGACAAAACTTGAACCTATTTTTGTCCAATTGGGCCTATGATTGGCATCAATAAATATCACTGATTAACGTTCCATCAAAATCAATTTCATAGAAGTTATCTTCAAAATCATACAGTTTAACAGTTTTTTCGCATAACTGAAAAGCTGTTTTTCCAGAGACAGATACAAATATATCTTTCCCCAAGAACTTCCATCTTTCGTTAAACTCAAAGTCCAGCATGGTTATTTCTATTTCGCCATATATAATGTAACCTTGCTTTATTTTGTAAATACCAAAATTAAGTCCAAAGCATTCAAAGCGCTTAAACAGCAAAACGGAACCATCCACTATGCTCAACTGTGTTATTGTATTATTTTGCAATATGGTCAAAATTTCGTCATCCAATACAACACAATCTGCTTAATAGCTATGATAATCGCCCACTAAAGCAATGTGAAATTGCTTGTAAAACAGATCGATTGTTATTGAAAACACCTTATAAAAATCATTGTGTTCAATGTGGCTCAAATTCAGTTCTATATCGTAGAATTTGTTATCCATAGAGTCTATGGTATATGTAGTGTCTATATTGATTTTTACATTACACTTATCATTTTGTAATTCCATACACTCACCTAAAATCCCAATTTATAATAGACCAGTTTTCGGTGGAGATTATAGCATTGAGGAATGTGAAATTACAAGGACAGAACTTCAGGATTCACGCATCTAAGATATGATCCATAGAACGGCTGGAACCAAACACATTGTCAGGCAGAGGAGGGATTCAAAAATTTGGAGTCATGAACTGAGTGTCAGTAGGGGTTCGACTCCCTGTGTTGACACGTTTTGCGCTCCGATTTTAGCCTGTTAGCATGTTCTGCCCGACACAGCGCCCATAAAACGAAAAGCAGATAGGGAAAAATGCCCCCTGATGTAGAAAAATAAACTACATCAGGGGGCACTGTCATGAAAAGACAAAATCCCCCGGGAAGCCTATATGACAGACTTCCCGGGGGAACCGGATGTGAAGAGAGGGGGGTCACACACGAAAATCGTTTGCGATGGTTATTCCGGCTTTTCCAGAATCACAAAAGACACGAGTGTTTCTTTATGAAGATAGCGCTCCAAGTTCGGGTCCACATCTACCGTCTGCGTGTTCATCTGTGAAATGACCTAACCGTCTTCTAACAATTTGTTGAGACGAACCAGATACTTATTATCGTTAATATCATTTTGTTCCGTATAATCACGGCTGTTACTGATATAAACTACCTTTTGCATGTTTTCTCCCCTGTAATGTTTATAATTTGGTGGAGGCGGGGGGAGTCGAACCCCCGTCCGAAAACGCTTCAGCAGGAACTTCTCCGGGCGCAGACGGTTCTTTCCATTCCCGCACCCTGACGTGAGCCGTCACACTTCAGGGATTGGTAGCTTCATGATTCATGGTGCGCTCAAAGCTTTGCGCACACACGTGCACCACTAAACGACGCCCCATCCCGGCTCGTGGTCCTTCTGGGTGGGACGGCCGCTAATTAAGCAGCGGCGAGAACGACGTTATCGTTGTTCTTTAATTTATAAGTTGCCCATTTTAGAGATGTTAGGCGCATCTGCCCGCTATTCCGGCCTCTACGTCCCCGTCGAAACCAGTACGCCCCCGAGTCGTCGGGACAGCTCCATGTTCTTTGTGCCGCCGTAAATGGCAGAGCTGACACATTTCGCTGTCCCTCTTCTTCCCGCCAAAGCCCGGTGAAATCGGCTCGGCGGGAAGAAGAGGTTATATTTCCTTATTCGGAACAACGATCACAGGGAAAATAAAAACTCAGCACTTTTCCGGTGCGGGGTAGTCCACACCGAAGGTATCCACCGTCACGCTCTTCATCCGCTGCTCCTCAAAGGGGCGGTCCATGGCGTCGGTCTTGACGCCCACGATGGCGTCGGCCGCGTCCATACCCTCGATGACCTTGCCGAAGGCGGCATACTGGCCGTCCAGGTGGGGGGCCTTCTCCACCATGATGAAGAACTGGCTGCCGGCGGAGTTGGGATGCATGGCCCGGGCCATGGAGAGCACGCCGCGGTCATGCTTGAGGGTGTTCTGCTTGAAGCCATTGCCGGAAAACTCACCCTTGATGGAGTAGCCGGGGCCGCCCATGCCGGTGCCCTGGGGGCAGCCGCCCTGGATCATGAATCCGGGGATAACGCGGTGGAAGATGAGGCCGTTATAAAAGCCGCTCTTCACAAGGCTGATAAAGTTGTTGACGGAATTGGGAGCGATTTCGGGATAGAGCTCGGCGACCATTTTGCCGCCGTTTTCCATCTCAAAGGTCACAATGGGATTCTGAGCCATAGGAAACACGTCCTTTCGTATACATCACGTGCAAAAACGGACCAATCAGCCGTAATTGCGCCGGGTCTTCATGGTGCGGTCCATCTCCCGCTTGGCGTCCTTGGCGGCCGCGGCGTCCCGCTTGTCATAGAGCTTCTTGCCCTTGGCGAGGCCGACCTCCAGCTTGACGCGGGAGTCCTTAAAATAGAGGGAGAGGGGGACAAGAGAGTAACCGTCCTGCTTCACCTTCAGGAACAGGCGGAGGATCTCCCGCTTGTGCATCAGGAGGGAGCGGGGCCGAAGGGGATCTTTATTGAAGATATTTCCCTTCTCATAGGGGCTGATGTGCATGCCGATGACCTGCATTTGTCCGTCCTTGATGAGACAAAAGGAGTCCTTCAGGTTCACATTGCCCTGGCGGATGGATTTGACCTCGGTACCGGAGAGGGCGATACCGGCCTCATAGCGGTCCTCAATAAAGTAGTCATGAAAGGCTTTGCTGTTTTTGGCGATCAGTTTTGTGCCCTTGCGCTCCACGCCCTCACCTCCGCTTCGGCTCTCTAATGTCTATCGTATCAATATTATAGCATGCCTGTCAAGCGGTTCGACGAAAGGTGTGGGGATCTTCCCATATTGGGTCAGGAATCATAGATCAGCAGCTGCTCCAAGGCCTGCCGGTCAAAGATGGGGCGGCCATATTCGGCCAGCTGCCCCTCCCGAAAGGGGGTGGAGGACAGGGGAGCGCCATACTCGCTGAGGATATGGATGGCGCAGCGCTCCGAGCCGGGAAGGGAGAGCCACCAGGCGTCCTTCCACCAGAACAGCGCGGCCGCCTGCGGGAGAGTAGGCAGGCTCCGGGCGGCCGCACACAGGGTTTGTATGGAATCAAAGACGAACCAGACCTGGCGGGACGGACGGACATAGGCAAAGACCAGAAGCCCGTCGCCCCCCGGGTAGGCGTCCACTTCCAAAGTGCCCTCCAGACAGATACCGGCCTCTTGGCACAGAGCACGGGTAAGGGTCAGAGCAGCCTCGTCGGAAAAGGTATCGCCGGTAAATCCCCGCTCCTCCAGATCGGAGGGGGTGAGATAGAGGGCGATGCTGGATGTACCAATGGGGTGAATGGTCATGAAATGCCTCCTCTTGCCATAGTGTTCCCCTGTGTCCGGGAAAGAAAATAGGGGATGGATCGCTTTCATTATACCGGGGGGCCGGGGGCTTTTACAGCGGTAATGTTTCCCCCGGGCGTCAGTGGGGAAAATTGGCCGCCGGCAGGGCTCCGGACTAGCGGGTGGCCGCCATTTGTGGTACACTAATACAATATGGAACCAAGCCGGAGGAAAACAGACGGGCGGCTGCCCGGAGACAAGGAGTGTTTCGCATGGAGCTGTTGGAAAAGACGCTGTCTTCTGAGATGAAATTCAAAGGCCGTATCGTTACCCTGCGTTTGGATGAGGCCGAGCTGCCCAACGGGCGGAAGGCGTCCCGGGAGGTGGTGGAGCATCCCGGCGGCGTGGTGATCCTGCCCCTCTATGAGGACGGCACCGTCACACTGGTGCGCCAATTCCGCTATCCCTTCCAGAAGGTGATCGCCGAACTGCCCGCGGGCAAGCTGGAGTACGGGGAGGATCACCGCCTGGCCGCCCTGCGTGAGCTGAGCGAAGAGGTGGGCGCGGCGCCCGATGAGCTGACCTATCTGGGCTGTATTTATACCTCCCCTGGTTTTTCCAGCGAAGTGCTGCATATGTACCTGGCTCGCGGGCTCCGCCAGGGGGAGTGCCATCCCGATGAGGACGAGTTTCTGGAGCGGGAGCGGATCCCGTTCCAGACGCTGGTGGAGCGGGTCATGTCCGGCGAGATCACCGACGGCAAGACCGTGGCCGCCGCGCTCAAGGTCAAGGTGCTGCTGGGCCTTTGACCGCCGGGAGCATGCAGAGCGCAAGACAAGAAGGAGGAGACCCATGAAGAAGCGGGTTCTGATCGTGGAGGATGAAAAAAATATCGTGGATATCCTCAGCTTCAATCTGGTGCGGGAGGGCTATGAGACGCTGGAGGCCTACGACGGAGAGACCGGACTCCAGCTGGCGCTGGAGCAGAACCCGGACCTCATCCTGCTGGACCTGATGCTGCCCAAGCGAAGCGGGTTTGACGTCTGCAAGGCATTCCGGGAACAGAACCGGAGCGCGCCGGTTCTGATGCTCACCGCGAGGGAAGAGGAGACCGACAAGGTGCTGGGGCTGGAGCTGGGGGCCGACGACTATATCACCAAGCCTTTTTCCATGCGGGAGCTGCTGGCCCGGGTGAAGGCCAATATCCGCCGCACCGAGGTGCTTCTGCACGAGGCGGCCCGGGAGCCGCGCACGAATGGGGGGGCCAATCAGATCGTACAGGGCCGTATCCGCATCGACACGGAAGAGATGGTAGGCTATAAGGACAATGTCCCGCTGGATCTCACACAGCGGGAGTATGAGCTGCTGAAATTTCTGGCCTCCCAGCCGGGGAAGGTATTTTCCCGGGAGGCGCTGATGGAGCATGTCTGGAACTACGAGGGCTATGTGGGCGATGTGCGGGCGGTCGATGTAGCCGTGCGGCGACTGCGCGAGAAGGTGGAGGACGACCCCGCGTCGCCCCAGTTCATTCTGACCCGGCGGGGATTGGGATACCTGTTCCACGGGGAAGCGCAGTAAGGGGAGAAAGCGGGGGCGTCCTCGGGGCCCCACGAAGTGGGGCGGCGCGTAAGCGCCGGAGGGAGGATGGATTCATTTCATCCTCCCGCATATGGGAAGGCGGGGACCCGGTGGGCGCGCCCACTGGGCGGGACCCCGCGTCGCCCCAGTTCATTCTGACCCGGCGGGGATTGGGATACCTGTTCCACGGGGAAGCGCAGTAAGGAGAGAAGGAGAGGAGGCGCGCGCATGTTTCGCAGCCTGCATATGAAACTGGTGCTCATCATGACACTGCTCATCGTGTCATTGATGACGGTGGTGGGCGCCTTCCTCATCAATTCCGTGGTGAGCTACTATATTCACGATTTCTATACCAGAATGGAAGAGGTGTTTGGACAGGACGCCGATCTGATGACGGCCCTGCGTACTCCGGTGGAGGGAGAAGAAAACGGGGCCAAGCAGGTCGCCATGATCCTGGAGTCCTATAACGGCTCTCTCGGGGTCGATGGACGCAACCGGAACTACTATGTCCTGGACGGACAGACCGGGCAGTGTCTGGAGACCTCCGATGCCCAGAGCGATCCCATTCTGGATTTCAGTTCTCTGAACCTGAGTCTTGCCCTCAACGGCAGGGACGGCGGGTATGAGAGCGACATATCCTCCCGCTATATGGATGTGGCCTTCCCCATCGAACGGGGAGAGAGCAATTATATCATCTATATCTATGATAACCGCGCCAGTATTTCGGATCTGAACGGGGCTCTCATCGACCTCATCGTCAAATCTCTCTTCTTTGGACTCATGATCTCCGTGCTCCTCTCCTTCCTGATGTCCAAAACTATGGTCATTCCCATTGAGCGCCTGACCGAGGGGGCCGAGCGGGTGGCCGAGGGGGACTTTTCTTACAAGCTGGAGGTGGTCTCCCGGGATGAGATCGGCATCCTGACCGGAACGTTCAACGCCATGGCGCAGCAGCTCCAGGAGACGCTGACCGAGGTGGAGAACGAGCGCAATAAGCTGGATACGCTCTTCCTCTATATGACGGATGGCGTGGTGGCCTTTTCCGCTTCCGGCGCGGTGATCCATGCCAATCCCGCCGCCGAGGAAATGCTGGGGCGTCCCATCCCCGTGAGCAGCGAGGAGCAGGGAGAGGAGCCAAGCTATAACTACGAGTTCCTCTTTGGGGATATCGCGCCCCTCCATGACGTGCTTGCGGTGGAGGCCAATGGCTGCCTCAATGGAACCCGGGAGGTCAACGGCCGCAGCCTGGAGCTCCTTCTGGCCCCCTTCTACCGGGAGCGCCAGGGCGGTGTGCTGGTGGTCATCCACGATGTCACCCAGCAGCGCAAGACCGAGGAGATGCGGCGGGAGTTTGTAGCCAATGTCTCCCATGAGCTGCGCACGCCCCTGACCAATATCCGCAGCTATGCGGAGACCCTGGTGGACAGCGCGGGGGAGATCCCGCCGGATATGGAGAAAAATTTCCTGAGCGTCATCCTGGCCGAGAGCGACCGGATGACCCATATTGTACAGGATCTTCTGACCCTCTCCCGTTTTGATTCGGGACACAGCGAGCTGAAAATGGCGCCTTTCTCCTTTGGCCAGGCGGTGCAGGACGTATACCAGGCCAACCGCATGGAGGCCCAGCGCCACGGCCATGATATGCGCCTGCTGCTGGAGGAAGCGCTTCCGCAGGTGATCGGCGACCGGGAGCGGATCGTCCAGGTCATGATGAATGTGATCTCCAACTCGATCAAATACACCCCGGACAACGGTAAGATCCTCATCCGGGCCGGACGGGAAGGAGACCGGGTGTGGATGGAGGTGTCGGACAACGGCATTGGTATCCCCGCGGAGGACCGGCCCAGGATCTTTGAACGCTTCTACCGGGTGGACAAGGCCCGCTCCCGGGAGTCGGGCGGTACGGGCCTGGGCCTTTCCATCGCGAAGGAGATCATCGACCGGCACGAGGGTGCGCTCCGGCTGGTGGACCGTCCGGGACCCGGCCTGACGGTGCGCATGGAGCTGAAGATGGAGGGCCCCGGATATGAAACTGCGTAATACGGTCGGCAAGCCCCGCCTCAGCAAGCGGTGCAGGGCGGTGGAGCTGGGGAAGGATGTGCTCATCCTGCTGCTGATCTGCTCTGCGGTCTCTCTGGTGGGGCGCAGCCAGCTCTATACCGTAGGGGGAGATCAGGGGTGGTTCCCCGGCCTAAGCGCCTTTTTTGCCGGACGGGAGCCGGAAACGCCCCCTTCCCTGGAGCCAGACCACCCGGCGGCGCTTCCGAAGCCTGTGCGTATTGCGGTATGCGGACAGGGGGGAGAAAATGTCAGCCGTTACGGTATCCAGTATGATACCGCGCAGGTGGAACAGGTCTTTGGCGCGCTCAGCGGGTTTCTCAGCGAGGGGCTGGCCAGTGCGCGGGGCGCCCGGGCGGTTTCTGCACTGGACTGGCAGCATGCGCTGAAGACACCGGGGCTTTACTTTGACTTTCTGGGCAGCGTACCGATGGAACTGCTGGTGCGCTGGGCATCGGAGGGCGGAGCTGTGGAAGTCCTGCCCGGCGCCGCCCGGCGCCTGGTGCTGGCCGCGGAGGAGGGAGCGGAAACGGCGACCCTCTACTATATGGATGATCAGCAGGGCCTGTATTATGCCTGCGATACGTCTGTGGTATGTGAGGGATATCTGGAAAATACACTGCGGGAGTATGGAGATAACGGCGCCCGGTTTGCCTTTGAGCGGGAGGAGGGATCTTACCGCGTGCTGGCCCCGGAAGTCATGCTTCTGCCCGATGCGCCGGCAGCACAGCGCTATCAGGTGACCCAGACCATGGACCTGACCGATGAGGCCGTCCGCGCGGAACTGGAGCGCACCCTGGGATTCCGGGGCAGCGATTATTCTATCGGGGGAGCATGGGTCCTCCGGGATGGAGACGCACTGCGGCTGAGTGAAACCGGAGATCTCTTTTACGAAGATGGGGAGGCCCTCTCCACCGCCCGGTACCCGGTGGGACAGGGCAGTGGATCACTGTCAGAGGCGGTGGAGGCGGGACGCGGCCTCTTCCGCAGGGCGCTGGAGGCATGGTGCGGTACAGCGGCCAATGAGGTGCAGATTTATCTGAAAAAGACGTTGGAACTGCCGGAAGGCGGATGGGAGATCCTCTTCGGCTATACGCTGGGGGGAGGGGATGTGCGCCTCGATGGCGGGGAAGCGGCCTCCTTTACCGTGCGCGAGGGGCGGATCACATCCTATGAAATGCACCTGCGCTGCTATACGGCGGCCGGGGAGGAGACGCTGGTGCTTCCGGAGACGCAGGCGGTAGCGGCCTTGTCCGCCCTGGAGCTGGAGGAGAAAGCGGAGCTGAGCCTCTGTTACAAGGATGACGGAAACAGTGCCCAGGCGTCCTGGATCGCCGGGTGAGGAGGTGCGCCGTTGGAGTGGTCAAAAATAAAAAATATTATTCTCCTCATTTTGCTCCTGCTCAATGGAAGTCTGCTGGTCACAGCGCTGCAACAGGAATGGAAGCAAAAACAGGACGCCAGCGCATCGCTGACACAAGTGCTGCAGGCTTTGGATAAAAATGGGATTTCTGTTTCCCGCAGCGTTCTGCCCGAAGAGAAGGAGCTTCCCACCTTGTTGGTGGAACAGGAAAATCTTCAGACGCCTCCTGAGCAGGCACAGGCGCTGCTGGGGCATTGCAGCTGGGAGGATGAGGGCGGAAGTGTCCGGTTGGTCTATACAGGGGCTGCCGGACGGCTGGAGACCTTCAGCAACGGACATTTTTCCGCGGAGTTTAACCCGGGTGAGATGATGCTCAACGGACAGGAACCCATAGCTCACGGGCTGGAGAAGCTCTCCTGTCTGGAATTTGGCGGAGAACTGACCGGCCGCCGCAGCAGCGGAGAGGAAGAGACCCTCACCTTCCGGCAGAGTCTGGACGGCGTTCCGGTTTTTAATGCAGTGGTGGAGCTCCACTATCAGAATGGCGCGCTGTATACAATGGAAGGACAGCGGATTTTTGGGGAAGTGACCCTTTTGGAGGAGTCGGATATGCTCAATGTCCCCACAATGCTGATGCGTTTCCTGGGACAGCGCAACGAGAGCGGACGCATGTTCAGCCAGATCGATTCCATTACAGCCGGATACTATCTGTCTGGCAGCCGGCCGTACACCCTGACGCCGGTCTGGTATGTGGAGACCGACAGCGGTCCCTATATCCTGAATGGAAGCGACGGAAAAGTGTTGTAAGTATGCATAAAAACACCCGGAGACCGATCCAGGATCGGTCTCCGGGTGTTTCAGCGTGTCGAAAAACTTCGACACGCTTCTCAAAAATGCAAGCATTTTTTCGAGGGGATGCAGGCCGCTGCGCGCACTCGCTTTCGCTCGCACAC
>JAHAEW010000153.1 GCA_018374635.1 Clostridiales bacterium | reverse complement strand
AATAATGCCGAGGAAAAAGAAATGCCGATATCATTTGGAAGTACCTGAAACAAATGAGAAATTCAAATAAATATCGGCATTTCAAATCACATTAGGCCGTAAAGCTGCCGAATCACATCTTCATTGTCAGCATATTTAAACTTTTCGTCGCTCTTAAATACAGAGTTTTCTTTTGCGGAGATTTTATCAACGGCTTTACGTTTCATGTCGGTAGTGGCCCTTGCATAAATCAAAGATGTCTCCAGCTGAGAATGGCCGAGCCATTGGGAAACAAGCTCCAGCGGCATACCTGCCATATACAGGTGCATAGCGCGGGTGTGCCTAAATAAATGGGGGTGTACATGGGGAATGGCCGAGTTGAATTTCTGTGCCATGATTCCATATTTTTTAATAAAAGTCTGCGCAGTATCACAGGACATTTGCGAGCAGACCCCTCTTCGCTTTGTATAGAACAAGTAATCATCATAGGTGCTGCTTTTATGATAGTGTCTGCAATACCGTTCAAACTTCGGAATCAACTCTTCCGAGATTGGAGTTATCCGAAATTTATTCCCCTTGCCAATGATGTGCAGTTCAGCTGTCCCATTCTGTACGAAAAAGTCTTTAAGTTTTAAGCTCAGAATTTCCTGAATTCTGCAGCCGCTGTCATAAAGCAGGTACATAAAAAGACTGTCCCTGATTCCAATCGCTTTACTCGTATCCGGTTGCGAAAGAATAAGTTTCGTCTCTTGAATGGTTAAAAATTTGATTGTGTCTTCGGAAGCGTTGGGGATTTCCGCTATTTTTTGAATGGCCGACAGTTCGGATATCATCAGAATATTTTCATCCATAAGAAACCGGCAAAACCGTTTTATGTGTCTCAGCCGCAGGTTTGCTGTAGACGCTTTATTTCCACGCTCCTCTATCAGCCAGTCCAAAAAGAAAAGAATATTTTTCTGGCTAAAGTCCTTTACTGTAATGTTATACAGCGATTTTGAGTGCTTTTCGCATAAAAACACCAAGTAAATATTTAGTGTATAGCGATACGCTTCAACGGTGTTGGGACTCTTTTTCCTTAGGACAGGCATATCCTCTGTTAAAAACTTACGAATCTTTTCAAACAGAGCCGGATCTTTAATCTTCTTCATCAGATCCCTCCTCTGTCTGGTATATATCGTTCAGCATCTTCCAATCGATTCCGGGCGAGGATTTTAATCTTTCCGGCAAAAGGTGTATATAGTATAGGGTTTCTTCTAAGCTGACATGTCCCATATAAGTGCTGAGATATGGCATGAGCGCCATAACATCCCGGCCTTCATCGATCCAGCGCATCAGCGTTTGGGTGGCAAAGTTGTGCCGCAGGTCATATGGTCTGGGATTATTTCCTCTGGAGAAAAGAGTGCTCTTCCTCCATGCTTTGGAAAAATGCCATTGTGCCCAGCGCGTTGGAATTTGTCCGCCGTCCGGATACTGAAAAAACCATTCACGCTTGCCCGCAAGACCGTTATAAACAGTACACAGATCTCGCATATCATCAGACACAATAATATGGCGATCTTTGCCCCGCTTACTCTTTCGGATAAAAATATCGCCTGTTTTCAGATCAATATCCTCTGTTTTGAGGTTGAACGGCTCGCCGGGCCGCATACCACAGCATAGTTCTAATCTGAATACGACCGGAAGAATCAGTTCCGGGTGATATTCTTGGCGGTCTATTCTGTTCGTTAAAGAGTCAATCGAATCAAAAAGTTGTACCAACTCTTCATCGGTAAAAATGTATGGCAGATACCGCTGTGCCTTGACATTGTACTCTGAAGGCGGTATATATGCCTTTTTCCCAATCGCGTTCAAAAATCGGGCAAAGTGCCTGATATTGATAATTGCAATCCGGCGGGTACTATCAGCGTTAAAGTTCTTCGTCAGCAGCCAATGGTCAAGCATCTCCTTTGTAATTTCCTTAGCATCAGGATAGGAATCTGCACAAAATTCGATGAAAGGCAAGATATGGGACATGTAGTTCCTCTGTTTATATCCTAACGATACCTTGATATCGAGCATTTCATGATATGCGGCAGTTAATTCCTGTTTAAAGCTCACTCCTGATCACCGCCTTTTCCTGCTTCGCAGCGAACACCCGGAAAATGAGAGGCATATACACCCTTTGTAATTGGTACTCCTGAGAAATCAGAGGAACATAGAGATGTTTGTGTTTTATTGAAACTGAGGTACGCTTTGTCGGCACTCATGTCGCTGTGGCCAAGCATCTGAGAGATGGATGTCACCGGGACTTCAGCCATAGCGAGCTCAGTGCCGAATGCTCGCCGTAGGCTGTGAAATGACCGATAGCCTATCTTCTCAACAGATGCCAGACGGCAATATTTATCTATCATATAGTCCAAGGGGCTGGTGCTTTTTATTGCCGTATACGGTGGGTATGCCCGCAGAAAAACATGGACATCTTCGCACTTTGGCCGTTCTTCCAAAATATATTCCGCAATGGCATTGAGAGTTCTTCCGTTTAGCGGAGCAGAAATCGGCGTCCCAGTCTTCTTTTGCACAATACGCAATTCCTGTTTCTTCCAGTCGATATTATGCAGCTTCAAATTCCTGATATCGACACAGCGCAGCCCGGAATTAAATGCAAGCAGAATGATTGCCGCGTCCCGTTTCGGCGTTTTAGAATGAGATCCTATCACATCCATCACGGCGGCGATATCGTCTTGTGTGAATGGATCAATCATGCGGTTTGGAGGAGACTGAGGCCTGAAAATGCTGAGGTCAACACTTATCTCGGCCAGCTGATGGTCATTCAGATACTGTGTAATATACCGTAACGCACGCATCGTACAGGTCATATTATTAGGATTCTTTTTCGCAGCCTCTGGGATAAAATCAAGAAAATCCCGGTCTGTTGCTTGTTCAATACTGGAATAGCGTTTCTCGAAAAAGCAAAAGAATTGACGCATAATGATTGCAAGCTTATATTGAGAGCCCTCTGTCAATCCACTTGCTTTCAAAATGGAATCAACGAGTTCTTGATATTCTTTGCCGGGCTTATAATACTTTGTGTCTTTTACTATGGAAAAATCGACTTTCCCAGTATCCACATAAGAGCGGATGCGAAAAGCTGCTGTTACAAATGCCCTGTAAAATTTCCTGCTTATTTCTCCGTGTTCATATCGGATTCGTTGTAGTTCACACAGGCTGCTCAAAAGCTCATAAGAGCAGATGTCTGTGTCATGCGTGTGGTGCCAAACGACAATGCGACGGTAGACACTCCAACGTATACATTTTAGACTGTATTCGCTGACTCCCCGCTGGCGCATAGCCTCCAGCACTCCGTTTACTGCATCTTCTATCCTTTGCAAAGCATACACCCCCTGTTATATTTGGTGTTCCAAGTATAACAGGTAATGCCGATATTTACTTGAATTCCTCTTGTATTTCAACCTTTTCTAAATTATATCGGCATTTCTTTTTCCTCGGCATTATTTAGAAAAAGCCGAATTCGGCTTTCTCTAAACAGCTTTTACGCCTCGGTGGAACTGCTGGACCACCCGGAGCTCCGGGACAGACCGGTGGCGGTGTGCGGCGACCCAAATTCCCGCCACGGGATCATCCTGGCCAAGAACGAGCCCGCCAAGCGGTACAAGGTGCAGACCGCTGAGACCATCTGGCAGGCCCGGCGCAAGTGCCCGGAGCTGGTGCTCCTCCCCGCCCACCACTGGAAGTACCGGGACTACTCCAAGAAGGTCAACGCGGTGTACGAGCGGTACACCGACCTGGTGGAGCCCTTCTCCATCGACGAAAGCTGGCTGGATATAACCGGCTCCCTCCACCTCTTCGGCGGAGACGCCAAGGCCCTGGCCGACGAGATCCGCCGGGTGCTGCGGGAGGAGCTGGGCCTG
>JAHAEW010000152.1 GCA_018374635.1 Clostridiales bacterium | reverse complement strand
CGGTGAACGCGGGCATCGCCCCCAAGGGCATCGTGCTGGCCGACGCCATGACCCGTGAGCAGGCCGCCCAGATGGCGTTCCAGACCCTGACCGCCGACACTGTGTACTACACCAACAAGGGCACCACTGTCATCGGCTCCGACGGCATGCAGGTTATCGTGGGTGCTTCCGCCCCCGTGAAGGTCGCCAACAGCACGACCGATGATTACCGCACCGTGAAGGGCGACAAGGACGAGGTGCAGCAGTTCTGCGAGAAGTACTTCTCTGACCTGACCCTGAACAGCAATAACCACGACGATTTCGGCCGTCCCTCCGACCAGTGGAAGAACGGCACCAAGGAGATCGGCACCTATGCTTCCACCGCCGATGCCTCTTACTCCGAGAAGGTCAGCTCCAAGACCCTGTACTCCGACCTGGGCCTGGATAAGACCACTACTGTGGATGTGACCGAGGACGGCAAGGCCAATGGCACCTTCACCATCGAAAAGGGCAACAGCGACGACGAGCTCGGCGGCAACGGCGTTCTGGTCGAGGCTTTTGTGGACAACGACGACAACGTGACCCTGGTGGTCATCAACACCTACGTGGGCGAGATCTCCAAGGTTACCGCCGCGAAGGACGGCGATGACCGCTATGTCACCGTGGACGGCAAGAAGTTTGAGACTGAGTCCTTCGAGAAGGACGACGTGGTTCTCTACACCATGGCTGATGGTGAGATCCAGACCATGACCCTGGCCGAGGTGGTTGAGGGCGTCGAGGTCACCAAGACCACCGGCGATTCCAGCTTCGTGGCTGACGGCGAGACCTACAAGTACAGCGCGAAGATGTCCAATAAGGGTGATGTCAAGGTCGACAGCGTGCTGGACCTGTACCTGGATTCCTATGGCTATGTCATTAAGGTCAACGTATCCAAGGCCTCCAGCGACTACGCCTACGTCGTGAACACCGGTGCCGATGAGGGCCGCTATGACGACGAGAGCTCCTACTATGCCAAGCTTCTGCTGGCCGACGGCACCGTGGTCGAGGCCGAGGTCGATGAGGACTGTCTGAGCGGCAGTAACTTTAGTGCAAAGGAAACCGCTCTGAAAAACATGCGGGGCTACATCGTAGAGTACAGCAAGAACTCCAAGGACATCTACACCATCAAGGGCGTCAGCACTTCTGGTCTGGCCGAGAACAAGAAGGTCGAGATCAACAAGGGCGAGTCCGCCATGACTCTGGACACTAAGACTGTCTACGCCAACAGCAAGACCGTCTTCCTGGTGCAGACCGGCACCGGCAGCAAGGCCACCTATAAGTCCTACACCGGCTATGCCAATGTTCCCGACCTGAAGGACAACAGCGGCAACTTTGTTTACTACTGCAAGAGCGGTAGCACTGTGGCTACCATGGTCTTCATCTCCGATGTGTCCGCGAGCTCTGACGACATCGTGTATGTCCTCAGCTCCAAGGCCGGCACCAAGGTGAAGGACAGCGACAACACCTACTACGAGTACAAGGCTGTTGTCAACGGCGAGATCACCACTGTCAAGATGGATGAGGAGCTGAAGGACAGCTATCCCAGCGGCAATGTCCTGAAGACCGATATTCTGCTGAACGTTATCGCCTATGCGGATGCTGAGAACGAGATTCTGGATGCCTCTGCCTGCGAGGAGTACAGCAAGAAGGATACTGACGACACCTATCAGCTTCCCGGCGTGGAGGTCAAGGCTGAGGCCGAGGATGGTATCATCGACCTGGGCGGCAAGAGCTACGCTGTTTCCGACGATGTAGAGGTCTATGCCGTCACCAAGGGCAAGAAGATTGAGACTGGCTCTCTGAGTGATGTGGAGAAGGGCATGACGGTTACCGCCATCGTGAAGAACGGCGAGATCGTCACCATCTTCTACGGCTCCACCACCTCCTCCGGCAGCGACAAGGCTGAGATTTCCGGCAGCGGTGTAAATACTGCTACCGTTGTTAACGCCTCTGATCTGAGCAGCGAAGCCAATGGTGCCTATGTTCTGACCAAGATGCCTGAGGATAAGAAGGATGACATCGGCGGTGAAATCACCGACAACATGTTCTTCACCTTCCGCATTACTGACAAGGATGCTCAGGATGTTGCTCTGTCCATCAAGAACAGCAAGGGTAATCTGATGTACAAGGAAGATGCCAAAGGTGTGACCACTGGTTTCCATTACTTCTATGTGCAGGTCATTGGTGAAGGCATCAATAATTCCTCCAAGGGCTATGAGATGAGCGATAAGGCGCTTGTCGATGGCACTTATACTTGGACGATTGTCAATACGACCACCGGCGATGAGCTGATTGGCGGTACCTTCACTATCCGCTGAGTTCTGATCACCAAATCCCAAGAAGCAAGGAGGCCCCGGGTATTTCCCGGGGCCTCCTTGCTTTCTTGGTATAGCGCCGCGTAATAATAGGTGGTTCCCTTTTCATTGAGCTGCTGGTAGTCGTGATTGTAAAGTCCTCCCCCCAGCTTCCAGCTCAGGCCGTCTTGCGTCCACTCCACCTCAAGCAGCTCTCCATCGCTGGTGCTGAAATTAACCGCCTGCGTGTTCCCCCTCAGAAAGACAGCGTGGCGTGAACCGCAGCTTACCCAAAGCGCCTTGGCTGGAATCCCCAGTGTAAGTACGGTAGGCTCGGACGGGCCGCAAGTTCCCGTACCCACATAAGAGCCGAACAGAAGGCTGCAATCTCCCCGTCCGGCGAGGCCCGCGTCAATTTTCTGAAAATCCTCGTTGAAGTCTCTCCGTAAAAAGCTGTCCTCCGGTTCCCACTGGTGCAGGTGATAGTGCGCTGTATAGTTTGCCATCTATATTACCCCCTCCGCAGGCAAGGCCACCCCCGCGTCCGGTAGACAGCCGGACGCGGGGTTCCTTTCCCGCAGGGGCCGCGTTTTCCAGTACAGCAAAGGCACTGCCCGCCCCCCCCTGCGGGAGGAATGAAAATGGCAGCTTATACGGAACACTATCACCTGCACCAGTGGGAGCCGGAGGACAATTTCCTGCGCACGGATTTCAACGAGGATTTCCGTGTGCTGGATAAAGCACTGGCCTTAAAGCCTGAGATTCTAAGTGGAAGCTATACAGGGGATGACGCCCGAAGCCGGGATATTTCGCTGGGGGTATCGCCCCGGGCAGTCTTTGTGGTAAGGCAGGACGGCGCAATGCAGTCCGACATGTATACCTATGGCGGCCTGGCGCTGCAAGGAGCGCCGGTCACCATGCGGGACGGAAACCTGGTGGAGATCACCAGCAGCGGAATACGGGTGGCCCGCGGCGACCTGATAGAGGGCAGATTCTACGCGGACGCAAACCGATCCGGAATGAGCTACTACTATATAGCCTTCCACTAACAAAAAGAGCCGCCCCCAATCGGGGGCGGCTCTCTTCGTAATAAGCCGATTGCAGTTAGATTACCACTTCACGGTGAGGGTATACACATCGTTAGTAGTAGAGCTCCAATCGCCGTCCTTGTCAATGGTGATAACCTTCCGGCCAGACTGGCTCATATCGATAGCCAGATAAATGTCGCTACGATTGGTCAGCTTGGGGGTAGAGGGCTCGGAACCGTCAAACTTAATCTTAGAGGTGCCGTCAGTCACCGCATCCGCAGGAACGGTAATCTGAACGATAACCTTGCCCTTAACCTGATCGCCGGAGTACAGAGCGCTACCGGAGCCGACATTGCCGGTCACGTCGCCGAGAACCACACCGCCGGACACGGAAACAGTTTCGCCGGTCTTGGTGGACTCAAGCTGAGTGCTGACCTTGCTGGTGTCGCTGATATTGCCAGTCACATTCAGGGTGCCGTTGCCAACGATAGCAGCATTTGCGGTCAGATCACCCTTGACGTTCAGGGTGGCACCAGCGGGGATCTCCAGCT
>JAHAEW010000151.1 GCA_018374635.1 Clostridiales bacterium | reverse complement strand
GATATGGTCCCTGATTACCACCACGCCCCAGGAGTTCCGGGGCGGCGATATATGGAACGCCATTGTCGGCATCAATGAGGGGCTGAAGGCCGTGGGCTACGGCCTTCTGGTGCTGTTTTTCGCCATGGGAATCTTCCAGTCCGCAGCCAGTTTCCGGGACTTGCAAAGGCCGGAATACGCCCTGCGCCATTTCATCCGCTTTATTGCCGCCAAGGTGGCGGTGAGCTCCGCCATGGAGATCATGACCGTGGTTTTTTCCATCTGCGGCGGCATTGTCCAGTCTGTGATGAGCGGAATGGGCGGCATGGTTGCCGCCGGTGTGACGGTGCCCCAGGAGATGGTGGACGCCATTGAAAACGTCGGCTTTTTAGCCAGCATCCCCCTCTGGCTGGTAGCCATGCTGGGCAACCTGTTTATCACGGTGATGTCCTTCATCCTCATTATGACGGTCTATGGCCGCTTTTTCCGCCTCTACATTTTTACTGCCCTGGCCCCGATCCCTCTGGCGACCTTCGCCGGAGAAGGGACCAGTTTCGCGGGGAAGCAGTTCATCAAGTCCTATATCGGCGTGTGCATGGAGGGGGCCGTGATCGTCCTGGCCTGCCTCATTTTTTCCGCCTTCATGTCCAGCGGTTCCCCGGTTCTGGACACCAACTTGACCCCCGTGGTCATGGCCTGGCAGTACATCGCGGAGACTATTTTCAATATGCTGGTGTTGGTTGGCCTGGTAAAGGGTGCCGAGCGTATTGTGCGAGAATTGTTCGGCCTATAAAAAGTCCCCTCAATTTGAGGGGACTTTCGGCAAAGCAACAGGGGGACGAGCTTGCAGCCCATCCCCCTGTTGCTTTACTGCCTGATTTTGATTTGCGGAGTGCCTTCCTTGACCTCAAAACTAATCTGGTCATTCCGATACCCCATGGCCTCCGCCGCCCGGCTCTGCTCCACGATCTCCCGCATGATCCGCTGCTCCTCCATGTGCGCGGTCAGCCTGGGGCCGACCCAGCGGAAGATCGTCACCAGCACCAGACCGGCCAGGATGGCCCAGTACAGCGCCTTCTGCTCTGCCACCCATTCAGGGAAGATCAGGTTCGCGCAGGCGGCGTAGAGCAGTACAGGAGCCAGTTTCAGCTTTACTAGGATGCGGAATACCAGCAGGATCAGGAACACGGCCAGGACGAAAAAGAACATTTGCTGTGCCAGCGTCAGATTCCGAAACATAAAAATCCTCCTCTATTTGTTTTGAAATGTATGGTTTTTCCTACAAATATTATCTCATATTTCAAAAAACGTGTCAAAAAAATCCATTTTCGAGGTGATAGCAATATGGAGATCAAAATTCCAAAGGAAGTCCACCAGCACCGGGAGACGATCTTTTTCGGCCTGTCCACGCGGCAATTTCTCTGTTCCGCCCTGGCCGTAGGCGCGGCGGTTGGGGTTTACCTCATGTTCAAAGGCGTTGTGGGCCAGGAGGCCGCCAGTTGGCTGTGCATCCTGGCAGCCGCCCCCATCGCTGTGACCGGCTTTTTCCGCTACAACGGCCTGACCTTTGAGCGGTTTGTCTGGGCGTTTCTCAAGTCCCAGGTCCTGTGCGCCGGGCCCCGTGTGTACCGGGCGGAGAATATCTACCTCCAGGCCATGCCGGAGCAGAGAAAGATATGGGGAGCAGGAAAGAAACCCTGAGCGCCGGGAACGGCTGAAAGTCCCCTCAATTTGAGGGGACTTTTGGCGGCTCCCCCCATCGTGTTCCAATTCAGTCCGCAGCAGCGGCGATTGATTTCAGCGGAAAGGGGTGTGATGCGCGGCAGATTTGGGTGCCGGACCGTCATGGCCTCTTTCCGTCCATTTTGAAGGAGGTCCCTATGAAAAAGCAATTTCTCTCCCTTTTCCCGGCCTATGCGGCCCCAGTCAGAAAGGGGGCGCGCCGCCATGCGTAAAACTCTTGCCGCGGCCAACCGGGGCGAGCGTGTCCCGTTTAAGATCCCCCGCAGCGTACAGCAGTCCATCCCCATCCAGCGGGTTTGGCAGGATGGGATCTGGCAGGTCAACGGCAGATTCAGCCAGACCTGGCGCTTTGCGGACATCAACTACTCCCTGGCCTCCTACGAGGACCAGCGGGATATGTTCACATCCTACTGCGGCGTCCTCAACAGCCTGCCCACCGACGCCGTGACCAAGATCACCATTCACAACCGCCGCCTCAACAGCTCCGACTTTCAGCACAGCGTCCTCATGCGCGAGTGCGGGGATGACCTGGACCTGTACCGCCGGGAATACAACCGGGTGCTCACGGAAAAGGCGGCGGCCAGCAACAACCTCATCCAGGACAAGTACATCACCGTCTCCGTGGCCCGTAAGAACGCGGAGGAGGCCAGGGCATTTTTCCACCGGGTAGACGCCGACCTCTCGAAAAACCTGGGGCGTCTGGACAGCGGCGCGAAAGCCTTGGACACCTATGAGCGCCTACGCATCCTCCACGACTTCTTCCGGCCCGGCGAGGAACAGTTTTACAAGTTTGACCTGAACGCCTCCATGCGCCTGGGGCACAGCTTCAAAGACTACATCGCCCCTGACGGCATGAAGTTTCTCTCCGACCACTTTGAACTGGGCGGCAAAGTGGGGCGGGTGCTGTTCATGCGGAAGTATTCCAGTTACATCAAGGACGACATGATTACCAGTATGGCCGACTTCCCCCGGACGCTGGTGCTGTCCATCGACCTGCTCCCGGTCCCCACCGACGAAGCGGTGCGGGATGTGCAGTCTCAGATCATGGGTATTGAGAGCGATATTACCAGGTGGCAGCAGAGGCAGAACGCCCGGAACAACTTTACCGCCGTGGTCCCCTATGAGTTGGAACAGCAGAGGGCGGAGACCAAGGAATTTCTGGACGATCTGAGCACCAGGGATCAGCGCATGGTCTATGCCAATGTGACCCTGCTGCACATGGCCGACACACTGGAACAGCTCGACGCCGACACGGAGACCCTGCTCTCCAAGTCCCTGTGTGACTTCTCCATTCTCAGATACCAGCAGGAGGACGGCTTTAACACCGCCCTGCCCTATGGCCTGCGCTCCATCGACGTGACCCGCACGCTGACCACCGAGGCCGCGGCCTCCCTGATGCCCTTCCGCGTCCAGGAGATTCAGGACATGGGGGGCATTTACTGCGGCGTCAACGCCGTCAGCAAAAATCTTCTGATCTGCAACCGCAAGAATCTCCTCAATCCCCACGGCTTCATCCTGGGCGTCTCCGGCTCCGGCAAGTCCTTCACCATGAAGGAGTTTATCACCTTTATCGCCCTGTCTACCAATGATGATATTATCATCATCGACGCCGAGCGCGAGTATGGGGACCTGGTGCGGGCCCTCCGGGGGATCGTCCTGGAGATCTCCCCAAACAGCCGCCACCACATCAATCCTCTGGAAATCGCCAGAGGCTACGGCATGGGGGAAAACCCGGTGGCCCTCAAGTCCGAACTGCTGATGAGCATTTGCGAACAGCAGATGGGAGAGGGCCAGTTGGGGGCTTTCCATAAATCCATCATTGACCGCTGCACCGCCAGCGTGTACCACGACTTCATCAAGAGCGGCGGCAAGGCCCGCCAGCCCATCCTCTCCGACTGGAGGAACGAGATCAAGCGCCAGCCGGAACGGGAGGCCCAGGAGCTGGCCCTGGCCTCCGAGCTGTTCGTGGAGGGCTCCTTAAATATGTTTGCCCATGAGACCAACGTGGACATAGACAGCCGGATCATTGTTTTTGACCTCTACGAGATGGGGGACCAGTTGAAGCCCACCGCCCTCAACGTCACCATGGAGACCATTCAAAACCGGGTAGCCACCAACCGCCTGGCCGGGAAATACACCTGGGTATTCGTGGATGAGGTGTACGTGCGTCCGGAAGCCGCCTGAAGCAACGCAGGCAGCGCGGGACTATGCAAATTCCACCTTTGGCAAGTGGAAGGGAAAATGTGAAATCTGAAACCCTGT
>JAHAEW010000150.1 GCA_018374635.1 Clostridiales bacterium | reverse complement strand
ATCTTGAGGGCGGTTTCGCTGGGAGGGGGCGTAGGCTCGTCTGGGTCATCCGGCTCGTCGGTATCCGAATAGTTAGAGATGGCGTTTCGCAGCAGGCTGGTTTGGGGATCGGTATCGCAAAGATAGCTCTGGAGCTTGCCGTATTCATCCGTTTCCTGGCAGAGGGCATAATAAACGGCGTAGCGGTAGACATCAGCAGAAAGGGTAAGCTGGACGCTGCCGCTCCGTCCCTCCACGCTGGCCGCCGGATACAGCACCTTAAATTGTCCACTGTAGCCGTCTCCGGTATTGGAGACCTTGACCTGGGTAATATCCTGTCCGTTCATGTCTGTAATTCTGGTGCCATCAGGTACGTCACCGGGATTTTGAAACTGGATATTGACGATATGGTTTACCACCCAAGTATCCGAGGTGGCAGTAAATACCTGCTGGAGATATGCTTTTCCATCAAGGGTGACAGGGTACGCCTGCTCCCGGTCTGTAGTGACCGTAATTTGGGGTTCAGCCACATGATCCCAGGTCATGCCTTGGGTATAAATCCTGGTTGTGGCATCCAGAAGCTTTTCTCCAATTGTCCGCTCTGAGCCGGTAAGGCCGGGGGCCACGGTGATGTCGTTGATGTCCCACTCGGGGATCAGGTAACACCACAGGGCAATCTTGCCGGCGTAAAAGGCCTGATATTTGTTATCCAGCCCCAGTTCCTCCAAGGAGCGGTGGGGGTACATATTGGCAATCAGCCCCACTACCTTGGGATCGCTGGCCTTCTCCTCAGCCAGATAACGGATACTCTCCCCCTCGGGAACCGTTTGGGGTACGCCGTACTGGTTGGGGTTGACACAGTATGCCGGGATCTCCTGTTGCTTGCCCTGCGCATTTTCATATAAAAAGTAGGTATAAGATTGGGTCTGCACCTTGCCATTGACAGCCAGATAGTTCATGGAATATCCGCCGCTATAAATGTCCAGTTCGCCCAAAGCCTCTTCCGGAGTAGATGCCGCAACAGCGGATAAAGGCAGCATGCCTATGATTAGGACAGCTGTCAGCAGGAGCGATATTACTTTTTTCACAATATTTCCTCCTCGGTGGATTTAAACAAAGTAAAAAACGCCCCGAAACGGTTCGTGATTGGCCGTTTCGGAGCGGTAACACATCGTTTTGCTATTTTTGCTATGGGTGGTTACATGCCCATTACATTGTATTCGGTATAGAGGTATTTCCCATTTTTATAGACATCCCATGCCTCCACCTCAAACCGGGCCATTGGGGCGGAGTAGAAGACGCGGGTGAGCTGTTCGTCCCGCCAAGGCCAGAACGTCTGCACACCGCTGGACTCTGTAATCCCCATAGACAGGCGTAAGATGGGATCCCCCTTAGAGTTGAGCTTAAGGGTTCCAGCCTCCCATAAGTCCGGGCAGTTAGGTACGGCATTATACAAGGTATACAGCATCCGCCGGGTCTCATAGAGGTTCAGGATATGAAGTCTATCCCCAGTTTGGCTCTGGAAACGCAACACCTTCACTTCCGGCACCTCCAGCTCTGGGAACTGGTTCCAGTCACAAGTCGGCGTGGGCAGCGGGGCCGGGGGCTCCCATAACTTCAGATCGGTAATCTCATAGGTGGTACCGTCATCGCAGAGCACCTTGTCTCCCTCCTGTAACCGGAGGGGCTCGTCCGACTGGGGGATGACGACCACCCCGGAGGGGGCGGGCGCCGCGCTTTCCTCTGTGTAGGGGGAGCTGGTATCTACCAGGACACGGTTGGCGCCCTGGTCATACGCCACGCCGAAGTCTACCGCCCGGCCGACATCCCGGAGCTGCACATAGTTGTGGCCGTGGATGACATACGCTTCCAGATCCACCTGTTTCCCGTCCACATAGAAGGTTTGGGTGCTTGGGGCTGCAGTGAGGGCAGCCACCCCCGCCGATGCTGGCCCTGCCAGGGCCGCACCGGCCAAGGCACCTGCCAATACTGCTGGAATAAGCTGTTTCCTTTTCATACGGTTGACCTCCTTCTTTCCTCTGCTGTCCTTGTGTTCCTTACAGCAACAACATACCGGAAATCTGGGGAAAAGTCTATAGCAAAGGGGGTTCCCGGTGGAGAAAATGAGCCCGCAAAACAAAGCAGGTTACACAACCTCCGCCGCCTGCACCTGCCAGCGGTAGGTTCTCTGGTTACGCACGCAGGTGTAGAGGGTGAGCATGTTCTCGGTGGAAGGGACGGTGCCGCTGGTATCCGTCTCTTTGACCTTCTGTACACTGGTGACCTCATAGGTGCGGGCGCCCAGCTTGGTGGTCCAGGTGATGGTATCTCCCCGTTCCAGGGTGTGGAGATCCCCAAAGTCATCCCGTACCCCCCGGTTGTGCCCGGCGATGGCGCAGTTTCCATCCCAGATGCTGGTTCCTTTGAAATGTCCCGCGCCCTTTATGAGCGTGGAGCTGTCTGTACCCTCATAGACCCGCACGCTCAGGCCGATGGCGGGGATTCTCAATGTCCCCAGGTATCCGCTGGAATAGTAGAGATCCGAGGTCACCGGGGTATAGCCGAGGGAGGTGGTCTGCTCCTCCTCGGTAGCCGGAGTAGAACTGTTGGTATCTACAGAGGGCGGGAACACGATGGGGATCCCGCCGCCGTTGACGGTGCCCACTGCCATGCCCTCCGGGGCCAGGTTGGGGGTAAGCCAGGTTCCGGTGTTCAGGGTATCCGCACTGGCGCTGCCGAAGCCCGGCGGGATGAGGGCGGCATTCTTGCTGATGTCCTCATTTTTCAGGACCCCGCCATCTGCCGTATGTACCACCTCTACCGAGGTGAACTTGCCGTAGTCCGGCCCCTCCGGTGCGTCAATGGCGTAATCTAAAGCACCCGCCGGGGTGGCCAGGGCCGCCGCCAGGCAGCCAGCCAGACACAGGGTGGTCAGCTTCTTCATTCCGTATCCTCCTCCTTGGATTCCCGGCGCCGTTTGACGAACAGGCAGGCGCCGATCACGCCGCCCACAGCAAAGACCACGCCCAGCGGGAGTAGGATGGCCGCCCAGTTGAACTGGGCCAGGCCGTCCCCAGACTCCTCCATGGGTGCGGTGGGTTCCAGCGGTTCCCCCTCAAAAATTGCAACGTAACGCACCCGGTTCAGGGCGATGCGGCTGACGGTACCGGTGTAGTCTGCCGTGACAGTATAGCCGGTGACATAGCTGCTGGTGGCGGTGCCGGTATAGGTGGCCACGGCGGTGTAGCGGTCTCCAATGGCGTAGCCGGACATGCCGGTGGTGTTGTCCGTTCGCCAGTCAATGTTCTGGAGGGTGAGGGTACGCCCGTCCTCCTCAATGCTCTTGGGGATGTTGGCGGTGTCCTGGCTGGCCAGGTTGGGGTAGGAGCGGGTGGCGGACACCTGCCGGGTGGAGCTGCCGTAGCCCGCCGCCTCCACCTGGACAGTGTCCAGCTGGAGGGCCAGGGTACCGGATAGGCCGTCCTCTGTGACGAACTCCTTCTCCTGGGGCAACAGGGCCAGGACGGATTCCATATCCTTGCTTTTACTCTCCAACGATACCGTCTCCGTGTGCTGACGGCTCTCATGCTCCGGCAGCTCCTGCTGGAGCAGATCCGTCAGGGTGTAGTGGAAGCCGTCCTGCTCGAAGTCCGACCGTGGGATACCGGCAGGGTCCTGCTCCGGGGAGAGGTCATAGACCTTGCGGATCTCCGCCCTGTCCTCACTGCGTGTGACGGAGGTCGGGTAACAGACCTGCACCTCGGGCACTTCGGGGAAGGGCTCCGCCGCCAGGGCGGTGGGGAGCAGCGCCGCGGCTATCAACAGGCCGGCGGCGCATCTCAGAATGGTGTGTTTCACGAAGGGGTTCCTCCTTCACATTTTGTCATATTTTGCTCCAGCCGCTCCAGGGTGCGCCGGGCCAGGAGTCGGAACTCCCAGGGCTCCAGCTCCAGGGGGCGGTAGTCGCCTTTGTCCGTGATGCCGTCCGCCCGCACCTTGAGCACCAGGGGCAGCACGGCAGGGTGC
>JAHAEW010000149.1 GCA_018374635.1 Clostridiales bacterium | reverse complement strand
CTGCAGCGACCTTCTTTTTCTCTCGCTTCATTGCCAGACGAATGGTGTCCAGAACCAGACCCACCGTCTGTTCCGTTCCGGTTTTGTAAGCCACAATGCACTGTGGTTGGATGTACGATATACTATATAACTATTGACTTGACCTAACTCTACAACATAAAATAGAAAAGGATGTTCAGTACGAATAAAGAGGAGATGCTTTCCCTCAAATAGAGAGAGCTATTCTGGAATCTGAACTGAGCATAATTTAATACGAAGGAGCAGTATATGTCATATTTAGCACACCAGATACGAGCTGTTTTAAAGAGAGCACTTTCGAGCACGATTTTTCTTGCAACGACCATACAGCTTTTAGTTCCGACAGCATTCGCAGCAGGCACTGATACAAGTACGCCGAGGGACCTGCTTACACAGGGAGCAAATGTTGTCACAGAGTATGTCAATCAAGAGGACGGACAAACCAAAACGATCTACTGGACACAGGGTGTTACTCCACCGAAAATGGGTGGCGAAAACAGCGACTTTAGACGTATCGAAACTTCTGTTGGCAGTGAAATGTATGTGGAATATATTGCGCCTTTCGTCGCAGGCAACGGTTGGTTCGACACCAATAAATCGATAAGTCTTGAATATGATGCAAACCTGTGCTTTTCTGCAGCAGCTACTAACACTTTACATTGGTGGTTGAATCAGAACGAAAACTATATTGAGCAGTATCTCCAAAAGGATCCCGTTCAAGCCGAGAGACTGAAACCCTTACTGGTCCATGATCAAGGACAATCTGGTAGCCCCATCTACAAAATTTTTGTGGACCAGTTTGCGATGCGTCAAGAAGGCTATTGGCCAGATATCTTACAGGATCAGTTTCTCAATGGGTATAGACCAAAAGCCAATGGTGGTGTCAACGATGAGGAATGGGATGGTCCCCAGTTAATTGAACAGGGGCCGGACAAACGAGGCGGCTTTTTCTATGATGTGTTGAAGGCCAAGCGCTTGACCAGACGCAGTTATTATGATGCCGGATATGATGCATTGAACAGAGACCTGAAGGAACATCTGCAAAATGGAGAAATCGCACTCCTGACCTATTCTATGGGACCAGCCAAGTCCCATGTTGTCACCATTTGGGGCGTGGAATATGATCAAAACGGGAGACTCAGCGCAGTATATATTTCAGATTCTGATGATGAACCAAATCCTACTCACGGGATGATGCGGTATGGCATTTATCGTAACAAAAGAGGGCAAGCGATCCTGTCTAACCGGACAGATGGCAGCGGCACAACAATCGTCGAAAGTTTGCAGTTCCTCTCATTGGGCGATAAGCAATGGAAACAGTTTCTCGGTATTGAGCAAAAAGATCTGCGCCTTAAGTGGGACAAAACAGAGTTCACATACGATGGAACAGAACATTGCCCGACCATTCATGCAGATGGTATTCAAGTTGGTGATGATGTTCAGCTGAATGTGACTGGCGCTACAAGTCATGCTGGCACACATGCAGCCACCGTGACACTCGATGGCGCAGATGCAGCAAAGTATGAGATCTCCGGTTCAAACGCCATTCAATACACGATCCTTCCTGCGTCTCCCACAGTGCAGTTCACTGCAACAGTGCAAGACGACACTGTAAACTTGTGCGCTGTTGTATCCGGACTTGCTGACGACACACTCACTGGCAATGTAGAATTTAAAAAGGATGGAGAGACTATCTGCAGTAGTGAGTTGAACGGAAATGTAGCCTCCAGTACGTATTCTGTATCTGAACCGGGCACACATGTATTTGCCGCAACATATATTCCATCCGAAAATAGCAACTATAGCGAATCCACCAGTGCACCACAAACAGTTGATGTATCAAAACAAGATCAAAGCCCTTTGACGATTGATTCAGTTGGCGAAAAAGTGTATGGAGATGTACCATTTGTTCTGACTGTGTCTGGCGGAAGCACCAATGGTGAGGTGACCTACACTAGCAGCAACCCCGCTGTAATCCAAATTGATGGCAATAAGGCTACGATCTATGGTGCGGGTACTTCTTTCATCACAGCCACCATGGCCGGTGATGATACCCATAACAGTGTAACCACATCACTAGAGGTTACGGTGAACAAAGCTCTGGCTCCTCAAATCAATTATCCTACTGCATCTTCCATCACCTATGGACAGAGACTGCGTTCAAGTGCTCTCAATGGTGGCAGTACTGAGTTTGGAAGTTTTGCATGGGAAGCCCCCGACAGCGTGCTCAATGCCGGTATATCTAATGCAGTAGTTTGCTTTACTCCCAATGCTGAAACGCTCAGAAACTATTTAGACATTGTGACGAAATCCAGTGATGTAAATATTCAGGTCGAGAAAGTAAAACCGACTGTTACTGTGCGGGCAGAGAGCTTGAAGGTCGAAGATGGAAAACATACCGTTTTACTGTCTGCTTCGGTAGCTAATGTAGGAGTTGGAGATATCCCTTCTGGTCATATATCGTTCTATAATTGCACAAATGATGAAGATGTAGAGATTGGCTCTGAAACTGAACTGCAAGCCGGCGGAGCGTTTCAATCTTGGAATAACGTCGCAGAGCAATGTTATTGTATCAAAGTAGTATATGACGGTGACAGCAACTATGATCCCGTAGAAGCTGAAACTGAAATCGACCTGCGAAAAGTATATGCCATCACACTTTCTACCAACGGTCATGGCCGTGCTGAGGCCGCTTTTGATCAAGCGACCGCTGGAACTCTCGTTAAACTGGAAGCGATCCCTAGTAGTGGATATCAGCTTAAAGCGTGGGAAGTTCTTTACGGCGATGTTCAAGTGAATGATTCTCAGTTCACTATGCCAGCAAAGGATGTCTCGATCAAAGCCATTTTTGAAAAGACACCGACATCTGGAGGTGGCAGTGGAGACGGTTCGATCGGCGGTGGTTCCAGCAGTCCTCTTCCGGATAAGCCCGATGTTCCTGAGATCGAGAAACCACAAGTGCCTGATTTTATAGATGTTCCTTCTGATGCTTATTATGCAGATGCTGTAAAATGGGCTGTAAAGCATGGTATCATCTCTGGCACATCTATGACTACATTCAGCCCAAACGAGCCCTGCACCCGTGCACAGATGGTCACATTTTTGTGGCGTGCAAATGGTTCGCCTGTATCAAAGAAACCAAATCCCTTCACTGACGTGAGCGAACATGATTACTACTACGATGCAGTACTGTGGGCTTCTGAGAAGGGTATTACTAGTGGTACATCCCCTGTTGAGTTCAGTCCTGATACAGTTTTGACTCGTAGTCAAGCTGTCACTTTCCTATGGCGTGCAAATGGTTCGTCTCTTGTCTCTCACAACTATTTTGAAGATGTAGCCCCTGATACCTATTACGCTAAGGCCGTAGCTTGGGCAGCATCAAATGGTATTACTGCAGGAACTGGCGATAATACATTCAGCCCTGCTGCAGAATGTTCCCGCGCTCAGAGCGTGACCTTTATGTATCGAGACGCTCAGTAAACGGGATCTTAGAGTACGGCGTAGAAACTCAACAGTCACTCGGAGACTATCAGGTCGAAGCACGGTGGTGTCGAGAAACAACGGATGGAACAGGGCAGCAAAGGAAGTGCTACCCCACCGAAAAGGGATGGAAAGGCCAAAAAATGTGCCGTTGGATGGTTAGACATTAGTTCGGATATACTTGCTTTGCAATTCAGGACAAAGGGGGCGTCGGTATGGAACCGAAAAAGAACCTATGCGCGCAAATCCCGGTCTCCCTGCACACATGCATTCGGCAGGCGCTGGAGCATGAGCAGGAATCATAACCGGATCACAGGTCGCCGCAGGTCATCCCTGCGGCGGCTTTTTTTATAGGAGGTGTTTCTTATCTATATCTACCCTGAAGATTTGAAAGCAAGGGCTATGCTCTGGCTCTGGAGGTAGTGTCAAGGAATTTTCGCAAAATGGTTTGCAGGCCCTGGCATGAGAGAAGTCAGCCAGCAATGGAGGCGTCCTCAAGGGCAGCCTCCAGGTGCT
>JAHAEW010000148.1 GCA_018374635.1 Clostridiales bacterium | reverse complement strand
ACAGGGTTTCAGATTTCACATTTTCCCTTCCACTTGCCAAAGGTGGAATTTGCATAGTCCCGCGCTGCCTGCGTTGCTTCAGGCGGCTTCCGGACGCACATAGATCTCATCAATATAGACCCAGGTGCTTCTACCCAGCCTGCGGTTGCGGATGATGCGGTTGAACACGCTGTCCAGTACCACCAGCATCCCCACGGGGAGGAGCTGCTTACCCAGATCCCGGATGTCATAGCAGAGGATGCGGGAGCTGGTGTCCACATTGGTGGGCTTGGCGAAGGTGTTCAGGCTGCCCTCGGTGAACAGCTCAATGGCCAGGGCCACGTCGCGGGCCTCCGGCTCCGGCTGTCGGAGCAGCTCCGCATGGAAATCCCGCAGGGTGGGGACGCCGCCCTGGTACCCGCCCCGGATGTAGCCGTGGTAGCACTGGGCCGTGCAGCGGTCGATAATGGACTTCTCCTTGGCGGAGAGCTGGCGGCTGCCCATGAGCTGCTCACACAGAGAGAGCAGGAACTCGGACTTGAGCACCACCGGGTTCTCACCGTCGCCGTAGCCCTGCTCCATGTCCATGGCGTTGATGTGGTTGGGCGAGGTGGCGGAGATGTTGACCACCTCGCCGCCCAGCCCCTCAATGATGGGCCGGTACTCCGATTCCGGGTCGATACAAATGATATCGTCGTCGGTGGCCAGGGCCAGCGCCGCCAGCTCCCGCTTGGCGGTGAAGGACTTGCCGGAGCCGGAGACGCCCAGAACAAACCCGTTGCCGTTGAGCAGCTCCTTCCGGTTGGCCAGGATGAGGTTCCGGCTGATGACGTTCTGTCCGTAGTACACGCCGCCCTGATGGCGGATCTCCTGGGCCTTGAAGGGCATGAGGACGGCCAGGGCCTCGGTGGTGAGGGTACGAAGGGCGCTGATCCGCCGCAGGCCCAGGGGCAATGCGGTGACGAGGCCGTCCGCCTGTTGCCAGCTCAGAGGGGCGAGCTGGCACAGGTGCTTGCGGGCGATGGACTGGAGGGCCTCCGTGTCGCTGTCCAGCTCCTTCTTGCTGTCCGCCAGATGCACCAGCGTCACCACGGCGAACAGCATCCGCTGATCGCGGGTGGTTAGGTCGTCCAGCATCTCGCGGGTCTCCTTCCGCTGCTGCTCCAGGTCATAGGGTACAATGGCGGAGAAGTTGTTGCTGCTGTTCTGGCGGCGCTGCCAGTTGGTGACATTGGTCTCTACTCCCAGCAGGCGGTTCTGCAGCTCCCGGACGGCCTCGTCGGTGGGCACGGGGATGATGTCGATGGACAGCATCAGGTTCCGGTTCAGGCCGGTCAGCTCGTTGATCATGGAGTCCTTGATGTAGCTGGCGTACTCCTTGAGAAACAGCACCCGGCCGTACTTGTTCCCCATGACGAAGTGGTCCTTCTTGAATTCCAGACTGTCCGGGCAGACAGCGTCCTTGAAGGAGTGGCCGCGGCGCATACACTCCCGCAGATCCAGGTGGTACTCCGTCTCCTCGCCGGCGCGGTAGAAGTCGTGGAGCACCCGCAGGCGCTCCACCGCGTCCAGCTCCTCGCTGTGGGAGTCCAGGTGGTTCAGCCGGGAGGTCACATCGTGTACCACCCGGTCAAAGAAGGTGCGGGCCTCCTCCACGCTCTTGCGGTGGACGGACAGGGTGATGTAGCGCTCCTGGGCCACGCTGTTGGAGGAGTCGGTGACCTTGTCCATGAGCATGGCGTTGTATTCGGCCCGGTAGCCGTCCAGCGCGTCGTCCCGCCGTGGAAGCAGGATCTCCCGTTCAAAGTTCTCACGGTTGACCCGCTTGTTGTTGATGGTGATCTTGGTGGTAGACCCGGCGTCCAGCGTGTTGAGCAGCTCGGAGTAGTCCAGGAACATGGCCGTCTTGTCCTCTTTGGATGCGATGGCGTAGTTGATGTCGCTGAACCGCAGGGTCTTGGAAAATTTGCTTCCGAATTGAAAAATCCCATCCGGCCAGAGGCGGCGGATGGGGATGGCGTCCTGTACGGATCTCGGCACCTCGAATGTCTCTTTGTCCTGCTTTAACGTGGTCAGCAGGGTTTTAATCAAGCTTGAGAGCCTCCTTCAGCGTTGAATTTTCCAGGGCTTTGGCATACAGGTGATCCGATTTGAACACGAGCCGCTTGGGATAGAGCAGCTCGGAGCGGAACACGGCCAGGATAAACTGTTCAAAGGTCATGCTGTTATACTGAAAAAAGCCGCCCAGGGCAAAGGGAAAGGCGGCCAGGACACACACCCAGCCCACCTCGCTGCCCAGCACCGGGCGCAGGCCGAAATAGATGCCCACAGCCACGGCGACGGCCAGCAGGGCGAACATAAACTGCCGCAGGGTGAGGCCAAAAAACAAGCTTTCCTGATAGTCCCGTACTTCCTTGTTGATGCGTACCTCCAGTGAGCTCACCTCCGGTTTTTAAG
This sequence comes from Clostridiales bacterium, assembly GCA_018374635.1. Classification (GTDB taxonomy): domain Bacteria; phylum Bacillota; class Clostridia; order Oscillospirales; family Oscillospiraceae; genus Pseudoflavonifractor_A. The sequence goes on along the minus strand of JAHAEW010000148.1, from coordinate 1,591 downwards.
AATTGGCAGACAGACGGTTGCAAAAGCTGTCTGTCTATGCTAATATGCCACAAACGAAAAAGGGAGGTTGTGGCAATGATGGTTTTGATGCTTGGGGCGGGGCTGTGCCTCCTGCCCTTACTGCTGAGTCTGGCGGTCCGGCTCCGGCTGGGAATCCCGCTTGTGTATGTGCTGCTGATGCTCACCGTGTTCCACGGCTGGTATCAGGCCCACACGGCGCTGGCGGACGGCATCCTCCTGGCCATGGTCGGCGTGGCCGCCCTCTCCTGGGTGGTGACGCTGGTGCGGAAGGTGGCCGAAGTCCTGGGGGATGCGCTGGCGGAGCACGCCGCGGCGAAGCGGCTTGCCCAGCGTGTGCGGCAGGCCAGGGCCGCGGGGACCTCCGTAGTGGATACGGAGGGGCTGTGGCGTTAACCCAGGCCCATCAGCTCCCGGATGAGCCGGTCGCTCATCTTAATGGAGCCCACCAGCACCAGCATATTGAAAATCAGTTCGCCCACATAGTTCCACACAATGGTGGCCGGAGCCAGAGAGCTGTCCGCTATGGCGGGCGGGGTCGAGGCGAAGGCGGAGAAAATCACACAGGCCAATACAATCACACAGCCCTCCAGGCAGATGGCGGCGTAGCTCTTGAGAAAGGCCACGCCAATGCTGCTGGAGGGCTGTCCCGCGAAGCTCGCCAGAGGGACAGGGGCGAATGCGGTGGCGAGTAGGGTAAGCGCCCAGCGCCTTGCCGCATTTCGGCGGCAGGTTTCCAAACGCTCCCCTCCGAACCGGACATACACCTCTCAATGTATCCGGCTCTCCAGGTATCAGTCCAGTTTTCCGGCATGCAATTTAACATGGCAGTTATGGCATAGCGCCATAGTTTTGCGCCTGCGCGCAATCATGTGGCGCTCCCATTCCGCCTTTCCTGATAGGTCTTTCAGCTTCCGGATATGGTGGATTTCAATCTCCACATCCGTCGCTCCGCACCACTCACATTGGCCGCCTTTTAGCCGCTGAACAAGACTTGTGTAGCTTCTATTTTCATTTGCCCGCCCGATAATGTCCGGGTTTGTTGCGTCAACATGGGTATCCCGACGCATTCCTTGGTTGTAAAATACAACTGACTTTTCACCGGATTTGCTTTGATAAGTCACTACAAAGTCTTTTCCTCTGGTATATTTTCGGATGATTTTCTGCATGCTCGTTCGGTATTTCCCAGCAAAGGTTTTATACATGCTGTACTTCATCACATAGAGGAAATTATTCAGTACGGTTGCGTTGTGTGCGATACGGTAGTAATTGTACAATCCCCTGATTTCTGCATTGTATTGGTTTAAGATTTCCAGGTCATCCAGATTGCGCAGGCTGGACCTGCAAACTGGTTCCCAGATTTCTTTATTCCCGTTGTCTTTGTCATAGTGGATCTTAAGTGCCCCATAGGACAATAGCCGTTTCAGCCATTTTTCCTTTGGCACATACAACTTGATACGCCCGGTGTAGGAGCGCTTAACGTAGCCCGCTTTGGTGCGGGTACTGTTCTGCTCCTTGCTGGTGGTAATCTGAAAGCTGAGGAACTGGGCAAAGTCTGTTCCGTGCGTGATAA
>JAHAEW010000147.1 GCA_018374635.1 Clostridiales bacterium | reverse complement strand
CGTTCTTGAACATGAAGAATAAAAACAATGCGATAACGGCGGGCAAAACAGTTCTCTTGAAAAAGTCTTTCCAAATTTCCCCGCGTGTCATGGTATCACCCCTTTTCAATTGGGAATTGTGGGATAGCTTCTAACAGTTTCAGTATGAGTGTTTGATTAGAAACAATCAAAACAAACTCAATTCCCACAGGTCCAATCCGTCCAATACGTATTGGTGACTGCTCGATAATGATAATCACAGAGCGTACAGGTGTATTCAATCCACTCTTGATATTGTGTGCAATAGTCTTTTGCGTCGATCCCACCGCCATGTGTGCACTGTCTTACGTCTGTACCAACCTCATCTCTTCCCGTTTTGGTAATTAGATACCCAATTTTAGTGCCCTGCCGACAGTGTACTGTCCCACGCAAAGCTTCACTGGCTGTATTGTTTTCACTTAATGGTCCAATCAAAACTTGATGTTCCTTGGTGCCCATGGAAATTTTTTCCCCACTTTCAGCCGCAAACGCCGGGACAGACATGGATGCCGCAATGCAGGCGGCGCTGAATACCGCGAGGACTCGTTTTGATGTTTTCATAGTACTTCTCCATCCTTTCTGTTCATATGGGTTTTCAAAGCGTTGGGAAATCCTGTATTTTCCGCCCCTCTGACCACAGTATAATCCCTCCTTAATTTTTTTGTCAATAAAAAATAATGCAAAATGTGAAATATTTTACGTTGTGAATTCTTGTCACGCCCGGCTCTATCTGCTATAATCAAGACAAGTTTCTGGAACCATATGCAACAACACAAGAACAGGATGAAGCCATGTCAAGCGAAGCAAGCACCCCGAAGGGGCGTAAAAAGACCAGTACCTCTCCCGAGGGTTTGGAGGAGAACCTGAAAAAGGGCATCACCGAACTGCTCGTGCTCTTTTTGTTGCGGGAGCGGGAGATGTACGTCAATGAGATGACGGAGGCCTTGCTCCGGCGCAGCGGGGGGCGGCTGAACATCAGCTTCCCCTATGCGGTCATCTACCGCCTTTTGGATTCCCATTATATTGAATTAGGGGAAAAATGTGCCGCCCCGGATGGCCGCCGCCGCCAGTATTACCGCACCACCCCGGAGGGGGAGGCCTATCTGGAGCAGCTGCTGGCGGTACTCGACCGCTTCATGGGCGGCGTCTATCAGATTTTGGGAAGAGAGGAAGGTGGGCCGGATGATGGACCCTCTGACCAGGAAAAAACGTGATTACCTCCGGCGGGTCAGGCGCTGTCTCGCCCTCCCCCGCCCGGAGAAAAAGCGTCTGCTGGATACGGCCCGTCAGGCGGTAGACGCCTTCGTGGAGGAAAATCCCCAGGCGGACGACGCACTCTGGCGCTCCGCCCTGGGCACCCCTGAGGAGCTGGCCGCCCAGCTGATGGAGCCCTGCGACCTGGACGGGGTGAATGCCTCTCTGCGCAGACATATGTGTCTGGTTAAAATAGCCAGCATCTTGCTGATATTTTTTTTCGTCTGTGCTGGTATTATCGCCCTCTGGTATCTGAAAACAGGAGGATACGTGGAGGTCAAAACATATGAGTATATTGACGAAGATGAATATCCGTCGCCTTCATCTACCTTTTATGTAGAATATCAAATTGATGAATAATTTTTCGATTGGGGGAGTTTTTTAATGAAAAGATGTATCCAAACATTATCCATCATCTGTCTGGCTCTGTATTTCTGTATTGGTACAGCACTTGCTGCCGTTCCTGTTCCCCATCAAACAAAAGAAACTATCGTATTTGATGATGGAACTTATCTAGAAATCGTAACCACGGTCGAGCCATCGCTTACTCAAAGCAATACAAAAAAAGCTTCAAAAGAATATACATATAGGTTAATTTCTTCCGGCGAAAAAGTATGTACATACATTCTTTATGGAACTTTTTCCTATAACGGCAGTAGTAGTGAGGCTATTAGTGCCACTGCCAAAGCCACAGTCTACAAATCTGGCTGGACCCTAGAATCTCATGATGAGTATTGCTCTGGAAAAAGTGCCTATGGCACGGCGGTCTTCTCCGGTCCCAGCGGAGATAAGACCCTGGGCGGCTCCATCACCTGCGACAAAAACGGCAATATTTCCTGACCTCTCCCCCGCCGCGCAGTGCGCGGCGGGGCTTTTTTCTGCCCCCCATTGCAGCCCCGGGAAAAAGATAGAAAATTGTACCGGGTAGTGCTTGTATTCTCGTTACCAGTTTGTTACTATTAAAGATGTCGAGGGGTCCCGGAGCGATCCGGGACACAATAAGACGAAAGGTGGAATGTCTGAAATGAAACAGAGCAAGAAGCTTCTTTCGCTGTCTCTGGCGGCAGCCATGACCATGGGTCTGGCCGCGCCCGCCATGGCCGCGGAAGAGACGGCCAAGCCTGAGGAGGGCAAGATCGTCATTCTCCACACCAACGATGTCCATTGCCAGATCGACCAGGCAAAGGGCGAGGACGGCGCGGTCACCAATCTGGGCTACGCCGGCGTGGCCGCCTACAAGGCGGAGATGGAGGCCCGGTACGGCGCCGGAAACGTCACCCTGGTGGACGCGGGCGACGCCATTCAGGGCGGCCCCATCGGCACCCTGTCCAAGGGCTCCTACATCGTGGACATCATGAACCAGGTGGGCTACGACCTGGCCATCCCCGGCAACCATGAGTTCGACTACGGTATGGAGAATTTCCTTACCCTGGCCAAGGACAAGGCTGAGTACACCTACCTCTGCTGCAACTTTACCGACCTGGACGGCAAGGCCGTGCTGGACGCCTATAAGCTGGTGGACTACGGCGGCGTGACCGTGGGCTATGTGGGCATCGATACCCCCGAGTCCTTCACCAAGTCCACCCCCACCTACTTCCAGAATGACAAGGGCGAGTACATTTACAGCTTCTCCCAGGGCAATGAGGGCAAGGACCTCTACGACGCCGTGCAGAAGGCTGTGGACGACGCCACCAAGGCCGGCGCCGACTATGTGGTTGCCCTGGGCCACCTAGGCAACGAGGGCTCCACCGACGTGTGGACCTCCAAGTCCGTCATCGCCAACACCACCGGCATCGACGTGTTCATCGACGGCCACTCCCACGAGACCTACGAAGAGACCGTCAAGAACAAGGACGGCGAGGAGGTCACCCTGGCCCAGACCGGCACCAAGCTGGCCAGCCTGGGCAAGGTGGTCATCGACACCAAGACCGGCGACGTGACGGCCGAGCTGGTTTCCGGCTACGACAAGCAGGACGCCGACACCGCCGCCTATGTGGCCAAGGTGAACGACGAGTTCTCCGGCGTGCTCCAGAAGGTCGTGGCCAAGTCCGATGTGGAGCTCACCACCAAGGACCCCGCCACCGGCAAGCGCGCCGTGCGCAACGCCGAGACCAACCTGGGCGACCTGTGCGCCGACGCCTACCGCGCCATGCTGGGCGCTGACGTGGCCTTCGTCAACGGCGGCGGCGTGCGCGCCGACATCGCCGCGGGCGACATCACCTACGAGGACATCATCAATGTCCATCCCTTCGGCAACGAGGCCTGCTTGGTGGAGACCACCGGCCAGGACATCCTGGACGCCCTGGAGATGGGCGCCCGCCTGTATCCCGAGGAGAACGGCGGCTTTTTGCAGGTCTCCGGCCTGACCTACACCATCGACCCCTCCGTCCCCTCCGGCGTGGTCCTCAGCGATGAGGGCGAGTTCGTCAAGGTGGAGGGCGCCTACCGGGTCAACAACGTCATGGTGGGCGGCAAGCCTCTGGACGTGAACAAGACCTACACCCTGGCCTCCCACAACTATATGCTCAAGAGCGGCGGCGACGGCTTTGTGATGTTCAAGGACGACAAGCTGCTCAAGGACTCCGTCATGATCGACAACGCCGTGCTCATCAACTACATCGTGGACGAGCTGGGCGGCGTGGTGAGCGACACCTACGCCGATCCCAAGGGCGACGGCCGCATCACCGTCAAGGAGGGCACTGCCGTGCAGCCCGCCCCCACCTTCACCGACGTGGCGGAGAACGCCTGGTACGCGCCCGCCGTCTCCTATGTGACCGCCGAGGGCATCATGAACGGCACCGGCAAGACCACCTTCGGTC
>JAHAEW010000034.1 GCA_018374635.1 Clostridiales bacterium | reverse complement strand
GTAACGATACGGGGCACAATGGACAGCAAAACGGCATGGCCCCGAGAGACTATGCCGTTTCACTAAGACGATATTAGTTCCTTATGGGGCCTCGGCTTTGGGCCAGAGTCCCTTTATAAAAAATGGGTCAATCCAAAAAAACGGTCTCGGCTGCCACCCGGGTGCAGCCCGCCGGGGCATAACGCCAATAGGCCAGGCGCCCCTCCGTAATGAAATAGGGGAGGGGCGCGGGCGGTTCCGGGGGCAGATGGTCAATGATAAGCAGCTTGATCTTCATGCGGTCGGGTGCGATGGACTTGAGAAAGACCGATACCCGTTCGCCCTCGCTCAGATCGGGCCGGGTCTCGGCCAGCCCGGAGAGATTGGGAGTGAGCTCGATAAAGGCTCCATACTCTTTGATCCCCCGCACCACGCCGGGGACGGTCATGCCCGGATGAAAGGGGCGTACGTTCTCCGCCCAGGTGCCCAGCAGTTCCTTGTGGGTGAGGTAGATCCGCTCCCGCTGGGGGTCTGTGTCCAGCACCACCGCATAGATGGACTCTCCCACGGTAAAGCGCTGCCCCGGATGGGAGATGCGGGAGACCGAGATATTTTCAATGCCGATCATGGAGGTGACGCCGCAGCCCAGGTCCACAAAGGCCCCGAAGGGCTCCAGATGGGTCACCACTGCGGGGAGCACCATTCCCGGCCTGGCCTGGGTGAGCAGCAGGTCCAGAGCCATACGCTGGGCCCTGCGCCGGGAGAGGATGGGCCGGCCGCCCGCCTCTGGAACAGAATCCACCAGAAAGGATACCGGCCGCCCTACCCGCGAGAGAATGGCGATGTCCCGGGTGGTCCCCTCGGCGATGCCCAGAGCGGCCTCGGTCCGGGGGATGGTAGCCAGGCGGCCGTTCCCCAGAGAGACGGTCAGGTTATGCTCCGCGTCACAGAGCAGCGCCGTTCCTTCCAGCACGGTCTTTGTTTCCATGGCACGGCGCAGTCCCTCCGGAGAGGAGCAGGCGGCACGGTTCTCTGGCGTGTGCAGGCGATGGCCCTCAGGCAGGAAAAAGCGTGTCAAAACGACCAGATCCTTTCAATATCCAATAGGGGTCTATGGAGCACTATATGCGCCCCGCAACCCGGAATTGACAGAAAAGAACGGGGAATTTATAATAATACCTGCGGCTGCGTGTCCGGGCGGCCAAGAGAAAGGGGCTTGCGCCCGGCCGCCTCATGGGATATAATGATGCAGCGAAGTAAAGTGATAAATGGAGAGGATGAACAGCCATGGATGTACGGGTGGGCGATGTGCTGGAGCTGAAGAAGCAGCATCCCTGCGGAAGCCGGGAATGGCTCGTCCTGCGGGTTGGCATGGATTTCAAGCTGCGCTGCGCCGGCTGTGGCCATGAACTGATGCTCCCCCGCAGCAAGGCGGAGAAGAATATCAAAAAAATCAAGCGGAATGAGGGGCTGGACACATGAAAGAATTTTGGAGCAGCCGCATTCGGAATATGGTCCCCTACACGCCGGGCGAGCAGCCCAGGGACCGGACATTCATCAAGCTCAACACGAATGAGAATCCCTATCCACCCGCGCCCCGGGCGCTGGAGGCGGCGAAGAATGCCGTGGGGGAGGGGCTGCGCCTGTACCCAGATCCGGAGGCCGGGCAGCTGCGTGCAGCGCTGGCGGCCTATCACGGGGTGAAGGCGGAGCAGATCTTTGTGGGCAACGGCTCGGATGAGGTGCTGGCCTTCTGCTTTCAGGGACTCTTTGATCCGGCGCGGGCCATTTGCTTTCCGGATATCTCGTACAGCTTTTATCCGGTCTATGCCGGACTCTTTGGGATCCCTTACCGGGAGATTCCTCTGCGGGAGGACTTCACCGTCCCGGTGGAGGAATTTCTGGGGAGCAACGGCGGCGTGATTCTGCCTAATCCCAACGCCCCCACCGGCATCGCTCTGCCCCTGGCAGAGGTGGAGCGGCTGGCCGCGGGCAACCCCGCTGCCGCGGTGGTGGTGGACGAGGCCTATGTGGATTTCGGAGCGGAGTCGGCGCTGGCCCTGCTGGACCGGTATCCCAATCTGCTGGTGGTGCGCACGATGTCCAAGTCCCGCGCCCTGGCGGGGATGCGGGTGGGGTACGCAGTGGGCAGCCCCGATCTCATCGCCGCCCTCAACTGCGTGAAAAACTCCTTCAACTCCTACACCCTGGACCGGATCGCCCTGGCGGCGGCCCAGGGTTCGGTGGAGGACGAGGCGTATTTCCAGGCAAACCGCCGCCGCATCATGAACACCCGGGAAAAGACCGCCGCCGCCCTGGAGGAGCTGGGCTTCCGGGTCTGTCCCTCCCAGGCCAACTTCCTCTTTGTTTCCCATCCGGAGCGGGGAGGGAAGGAGCTGCTGGACACCCTGCGGGAGGAGGGCATCCTGGCCCGCTGGTGGGGCAAGCCCCGGATCGAGGGTTATCTGCGGATCACCATCGGCACCGAAGAGGAGATGGAGCGGCTGATCCAGGTCCTGCGTCAGACGCTCGGCCGTGACAAAGCACAGAAATAAGGAGGAAATCCCTTGCGTTACGAAGGAAATATCTACCGTCCCCCCGGAGAGTGGCGGAGCTATCTGCTCCAGGTCACCGTGGGGTGTTCCCACAATAAATGTACCTTTTGCAGCATGTACAAGGACAAGCAGTTCCACATCCGCCCCATGGCCGATATCTTTGAGGATATCGAGATGGCCCGGGCCTATTATAGCCGGCTGGGCCGGCCGGTCAAGCGGGTCTTCCTGTGTGACGGCGACGCTGTCATTATGCGGACGGAGCAGCTGCTGGCCATTCTGAAAAAGCTCTATGACAGCTTCCCGGAGCTGGAGCGGGTCACCGCCTACGCCGGTCCCCGCTCGGCCCTGACCAAGACCCCGGAGGAACTGCGCTCCCTGCGGGAGGCCGGGCTGTACCGGGTCTATCTGGGGGTGGAGACCGGCTCGGATGAGCTGCTTCACACCATCAAGAAGGGTGTGGACGCACAGGAGATGCTGGAGGCCGGCATCCGGCTGCGGGAGGCGGGGCTGGACCTGTGGGTCATGGTCCTGCTGGGGCTGGCCGGCCCCGGGGAGCCCTCCCGCCGGCATATTTTGGCCACGGCGGAGATGATGAACCGGATGAAACCCCGTCACCTCTCTGCCCTCACCTACATGCCGGAGCCGGATACCGAGATGGGGGAGCAGGTGGAGCGGGGAGAGTTCCAGCTCATCACCGGGCCCCAGGCCCTGGAGGAGACCCGTCTCCTGCTGGAGCACCTGGACGTGGACCCGCTGCATTTTACCTGTGACCACGCCTCCAACTACCTGCCTCTCAAGGGCGGCCTGCCCGAGGACCGGCAGGCCATGCTCTCGGCCATCGACCTGGCCCTGGAGGACCAGGAACTGCTGCGCAGCGAATACGGCCGGGGATTGTAACCGTAAAAAAACGCTTCCGGAAGTCCGGAAGCGTTTTTTTACAGGGGCGGCTGGGGAGGATCGGTAGATAGGCTCTCCCCGTTCACCGAGGAGGCCAGGGAGAGGGCGTCATGCCCATATTTCCGGCGGACCTGGTCCACCGCCCGTTCCAGACGCTCCAAACGGTCCCGGCGGGGGAGGGAATCGGCGGAGAAAAAATCCAGCTGTTCGGCCGCCTCTCCCTCCGGGACCAGGTGCTGGGCCGTCACGGTGAGGGCACGCACCGGGGCCTCTGCCCGCCAGCACCCCCGGAGCAGGGCAAAGGAGGCGTCCAGCAGCTCCCGGGTGACGAAGGTGGGGGCGCTCAGCCGGTTCTGCCGGCAGATGTCCCGGAAGGAGGGGTCCCGGACTGTGATCTGGACGGTGGTGCACTTGAACCCTGCCTCCCGCAGCCGACCGGCCACACTGTCGCACAGAAGGGCCAGCCCGGAACGGAGTTCCTCCCACCCAACCAGGTTGTGTGGAAAGGTGATGCCGTTGCCCACCGACTTGGGAGGCGGCATATCCCGCAGGGGGACTACGGGGCTGTGCTCCCGTCCGCTGGCATAGGCGTGGAGGGTCACACCTTGACGGCCCAGGACCCGCACCAGGGCCTCCCGGTCGAATTGGGCCAGGTCTCCGATGGTGTGCACCCCGTACTGCTCCAGGGTCCGGGCGGCGGCCCGGCCCACAAAGATGAGATCGGTGACGGGGAGGGGCCAGAGCATGGCACGGAAATTCTCGGGAGAGATGACCGTGGTGGCATCCGGCTTCCGGTAGTCGCTCCCCATTTTGGCGAAGATCTTGTTGAAGGAGACCCCCGCCGAGAGGGTGAGTCCGGTCTCCCGGCGGACCACGGTCCGGATCTCGTCGGCAACCGCCTTTCCGTCGCCGCCGAAGAGGTGGAGGGAGCCCGTCAGGTCCAGCCAGCTCTCGTCGATGCTGAAGGGCTCCACTAGGTCGGTATAGCGCTCATAGATGGCATTGACGGCTTGGGAAAAGTATCGGTATTTCTCCCGGTGGGCGGGGAGGAGGATGAGCTGGGGACACTTGCGCCGGGCCTGCCAGATGGTCTCGGCAGTCCGGACCTGGAAACGCTTGGCAGGCTCATTTTTGGCCAGGATGATCCCGTGGCGGCTCTCAGGATCGCCGCAGACGGCTACCGGTTTTTCCCGGAGCTCCGGGTGGTCCAGAAGCTCCACCGAGGCGTAGAAGCTGTTGAGATCACAGTGCAGGATGACCCGGTCCATGAGGTTCCACCCCCTTGTTGTACTGGTTCCATTATAAAAGATCCTGCGCCCTATGTCAAACTGATGTTCTAATAAGAAAAAAGAGCCGCCGGTCCCTTTTTCTGGGGACCGGCGGCTGTGACTTAGAACTGGTTGTAGTGGACCCGCTCCTCAAAAGTCTTGCGGGGCTTGGGCTCGCCCGCCTTGGCGGGAACGCCCAGAGGGAGAATGGTGCGCACCGTCTTTCCCTCGGGAACACGGAGGAGGGAGGCGATGGCCGCGCAGGCGGCGGGGGCTTTGGTCATGCCGTCCATCCAGACGGTGGCATAGCCCAGAGCGGTGGCGGCCAGAAGCATATTCTCCACGGCGGCGGCGTAGTCCTCCACCTCGAAGGCCATACCGCAGGGAGCCACCACATGCTCGCTCAGCACCACCAGAATCATGGGCGCCGTCTGGGTGGCGGGGGTGGAGAGGACCTCGGAGATGCGCTTGCGCAGGTCCGGGTCAGTGACCACGACGAAGGAAGTGGTCTGGCAGTTCTGACCGGAGGGGGCCTGGATCCCGGCCTCTACGATCTTGCGGACATCGGCGTCTGGCACGGGCTGGTCCAAAAAGGGAGTTCGGTGGCTGTAACGCTTGGCAACAGTTTCAAAGAATTCCATACAATCACCTCATGACAGAGGCGGCAGCGCCGCATTTGAATAGACCCATTTTATACCTTTTTCCCGCAAAACGCAAATAAAAATCTCGGAGGGCCCGGTTTTACCGGACCCTCCGTCTGCTCAGCTGTTGAGATACTGCTTCACAAGCTCCTGGAGAAGCTCGTCCCGATCCAGTTTGCGGATCAGCGCACGGGCATTGTTATAGTTGGTGATATAAGTGGGATCTTCCGAGAGAATGTAGCCCACGATCTGATTGATGGGGTTATACCCTTTTTCCTGCAGAGAATTGTAGACAGAGGTCAGAATGTCCTTGATCTCCTGATCCTTCTCATAATTGAGACTGAATCTGCGTGTATAATCCGTATGCATGACAATCGCACCTCCTTATGCTTCTGTCCCCTATTTTAACTGAAAAAACGCGGAGTGTAAAGGGGACAGATCAAAATTCACGAAACATTAAGAAGTAGTTTGTGGAATCAAAGGCGGTTTATACCCTTCAGCGGAGCACAGCGCCCAGCTCCTTCTCCAGCGTCTCCAGAATAGCGGATACATCGGCGTCGGCCTCCTCGGCGGTGAGGGAGCGGTCGTCGGCACGGAGGACCAGACGGAAGGCCACCGACTTTTTGCCCTCGTCCACGCCCTTGCCACGGTAGATGTCAAAAAGACAGACCTCCTTGAGCAGTCCCCTGGCGCCCCGGCGGATGGACTCCTCCAGAGCCCCTACGGTAACGGTTTCGCCGCAGACCACGGCGATGTCCCGGGCGACGGCGGGGAACTTGGGAAGGGGCGCGTACTGAGGATCGGCCCCCTTGGCGGCAAAGAGCGCGGGGAAGGAGAGCTCTGCACAGTAGAGCTCAGCGTCCACCCCGTAGTTCCGGGCGGTGAGGGGATGGATCTGACCCAGCACGCCCACCTCGCGGCCGTCCACCAGGACCCGGGCACAGCGTCCGGGATGGTAGGAGGGGTTATCCGACACGGCCTCATAGGTCACATGCTCGGCCCGGATCGAGGAGAGGAGGGAATCCACCGCACCCTTGAGGGTGTAGAAGTCCATTCCGCCGCCGTAGGCGCCCAGGGAGAGGACCTTGGGCTCGTCGGCCATGCCGTCCTCCCGCTGGAAGTAGACCCGGCCCAGCTCATACAGGCGGGCGGACTTGTTGCGGTAGTTGTAGTTGCGGGTCAGGATCTCCAGCATGGAGGGGAGAATGGTGGTGCGCATGATGGAGGTATCCTCGCCCAGGGGGTTGCAGATGCGCATGGAGGCACGGCGGGGATCGTCGGGCGCCCAGCGGATCTTGTCATAGTAGGTGGGGCTGATGAAGGAGTAGGTGATGATCTCGTCATAGCCCAAGCTGCGGCAGGTCTGGCCCAGAGAGCGCTCCAGCTCCTGCTCGGGGGAGTAGCCGCCCCGGGTGGTCTGACCCCGCATGAGGGTGGTGGGGATATTGTTGTAGCCGTGGAAACGGGCCACCTCTTCGGCCAGATCGGCCATAGCCTCCACATCGCCGCGCCAGGAGGGGACAGTGACCATGCCGTCCTCCACTCCAAAGTCCAGCTTCTTCAGGATGGAGACCATCTCCTCGCCGGAGATCTCGGTGCCCAGCAGGGCGTTGATCTTGTCGGGCTCCAGGGGGAGAACACGGGGGTGGGGCACATAGTTGAGGATGTCGATGACTCCGTCCAGCACTTCGCCGGCCCCCAGCAGCTCCACCAGCTCACAGGCACGGTCCACGGCGGGGAGGGTGTTCATGGGGTCCAGACCCTTTTCAAACTTGGCGCTGGCCTCCGTGCGCATGCCCAGGGCCAGAGCGCCCTTGCGGATGCAGGTGCCGTCGAAATTGGCCGACTCGAACACCACGTCCACCGTGTCGGAGACGATCTCGCTGTTCTCACCGCCCATGATGCCGGCCAGGCCCACGGCGCGATGCTCGTCGGCGATGACCAGGTGATTGGCGTTGAGCTTGCGGACCTGTCCGTCCAGAGTGGTGAGCTCCTCGCCCTCGCTGGCCCGGCGGACGATGATCTTGCCGCCCTTCACATAGCGGTAGTCAAAGGCGTGCATGGGCTGGCCGTACTCCAGCATCACATAGTTGGTGATATCCACGATGTTGTTGATGGGACGCACGCCCATGGCGCGCAGCCGCTCCCGCATCCACTTGGGGGAGGGACCGATCTTCACGTTGCGGACCATCCGGGCGGTGTAGCGGGGGCACAGGTCGGGATCGGGGGTCTCCACATCCAGCAGCTCGATCAGATTGCCGGGGCCGCCGCCCTTCACCACGGGGGTGTGGAGGCGCAGGGGCGCGCCATAGGTGGCCGCTACCTCCCGGGCCAGGCCGATGACGCTGAGACAGTCTGGGCGGTTGGGGGTGATCTCAAACTCCACCACCGAGTCGTCCAGGCCGATGACGCCCTTGATGCTGTCGCCCGGCTTGCACTCCTCCCGGAGGATGAAGATGCCGTCGGGGATGCAGTGGGGGAACTCCGCCTGCTCTGCCCGCAGGTCAGCCAGGGTGCAGTAGCGGTCCGTTTTGGTATTGTAGGCAGCCAGATCTCCCACGTGGAGGTTGGGACAGGCGGTATCGGGACAGACTGTGGCCGCTCCGATGTCCGCGCAGGTGTGGAACGTCCCGTCGCCCAGAGGCTGGACCTCCAGTATTTTAGCGCATACCACAGGACCGAATACCTTGTCTCCGGCCTGGATGCCGGCGGGGATGGAGGGCTTGTCCGCATCCAGGGGATGGTAGTCGTTCAGGAGGGCGGCGGGGGTGATGGCGGCGTAGGGGAAGTCCCGCTCTTCCAGGCCCAGCTCAGACAGTCCGCAGAGCATGCCGTTGGAGACCACGCCGCGCAGCTTGCCCTTCTCGATCTTCACGCCGCCGGGCAGGGTGGACTTGTGCCGGGCCACGGGGACCAGGTCGCCCACATGGACGTTCCAGGCACCGGTGACGATCTGAACGGGCTCGGCCCCGCCCGCGTCGATCTGGCAGACCCACATGTGGTCGCTGTTTTCGTGGCGGGCCATGGACAGCACCTTGCCAACCACCACGTTGGAGATCTCTGCGCCCAGGTTCTCGGTGGTCTCCACCTTGGAGCCGGACAGGGTCATGGCCTCTGCAAAATCATGATCGGAGGCGTCGACGGTGACAAACTCGCCGAGCCATTTACGAGATAGATTCATATCTTAAAACTCCCTTATCACATCAGGCTTTTCATCGTGGGGGCGGCCTCTGGCCGCCCCTGCGGCTGCGGAGGGCCGCCTTAGAACTGCTCCAGGAACCGCACGTCGTTTTCGAAGATGAGGCGCAGGTCGGCGATCTTGAAGCGGCGCATGGCGGTGCGCTCCAGCCCGATGCCGAAGGCCCAGCCGGAGTAGACCTCCGGGTCGATGCCGGCCATCTTCAGGACCTTGGGGTGGATCATGCCGGCGCCCAGCATCTCGATCCAGCCCTCGCCCTTACAGGTGGGGCAGCCCACGCCGCCGCACTTGTGGCACTGCACGTCCATCTCGCAGGAGGGCTCGGTGAAGGGGAAGTGGTGGGGACGGAAGCGGGTCTTGGTGCCCTTGCCGTAGAGCTGCTCCACCACGGTGTTGAGGGTGCCTTTCAGGTCGGCCATGGTGACTCCCTTGTCAATGACCATGCCCTCAACCTGGTGGAACATGGGGGAGTGGGTGGCGTCCACCTCGTCCTTGCGGTACACCCGGCCGGGGGCGATGATGCGGATGGGCAGCTCCATGGTCTCCATGGCGCGCACCTGCATGGGGGAGGTCTGAGAGCGGAGCATCACCCGGCTGTCCTGGTCAAAATAGAAGGTGTCCGACCAATCCCGGGAGGGATGGCCCTCCTCGGCGTTGAGCTTGTCGAAGTTGTACTCGGCCAGCTCCACCTCGGGTCCGTCCAGCACGGTAAAGCCCATGCCCACGAAGATGTCCTTGAGCTCGTCCAGGGCGATATACATGGGGTGGCGGTGCCCCAGACGGGGGGCCTTGCCGGGGATGGTCACGTCCAGGGCCTCAGCGGCCAGGCGGCGGTTGAGGGCCTCTTCCTCCAGGGCGGTCTGGCGCTCCTCCAGGGCGGCGGTGAGGGCCTCGCGTACCTCGTTGGCCATCTGGCCCACCACGGGGCGCTCCTCGGCGGAGAGGGAGCCCATCCTCTTGAGCACGTTGGTGAGCTCGCCCTTTTTCCCCAGGTACTTGACCCGCAGGGCGTCCAGGTCCTGCGCGCCGCCGGCCTGGGCAAAGGCGGAGAGCGCCTCCTGGCGGATCTGTTCCAGCTTCTCTTTCATATCGTACGCTCCTTTAAGCATTTGTAGACTGTGAGGGGGGAAGAGCAGCAAAAAAGCCCTCCGCCCCAAGTTATGGGACGAAAGGCCAGCCTTCCGCGGTACCACCCGCATTCCCGCGCACTGTGCGGGCACTCTTACCCCGGGTAACGGAGGGAAACCGTCCCTGTCTCCAGGGCCGCTCCGGGGCGAACCAAACGGCGGGACGCCAGCGTCCGCTTTCAGCCGGTGACGGACGCTCTCTGATGGGTCGAAAACCGTTATTTTCCCCTTCTTTGCATGTAAGATAATATATAACACGTTTTTGGACTGATTGCAAGGAAAACTTCCTGTTTTCCGAAGAAAGGTAAAAAAGCCCCGCCGAACCAGCGGTGCGGCGGGACAGGAATTTACAGGCCTCGGTGCAGGATGGGGGAGAGGGACTTATAGATCAGGAAGCACAGCACGGCGTCGATGAGACCCTTGACCAGGGTGAAGGGAGCGTTGAATACGATCAGACACTCGAGCAGGCTGTTGACCGAGGGGCGGATGGCCTGGTACATGCTCAGGATGGCGTCAATGGGCATGAAGTTGGCATAGATGGGATAGGTCACATAGTAGTTGAGGGGGATGGAGAAGAGGGCCATGATGACCGAGCCGATCAGCACGCCGATGAGCGCGCCCTTGCGGGACTTCATCCGGCGGTAGAGGAGTCCGGCGGGGATCACGAAGCTGGCGCCCAGCAGGAAGTTGCACAGCTCACCAGCACCGGCGGTGGAGGTGACCATCAGGTGGATCAGGTTCTTCACCAGGCAGACCACCGTGCCGTAGACCGGGCCAAGGGCGAAAGCGGCCAGCAGAGCGGGCAGCTCAGAAATATCCATCTTGACAAAGCTGGGGATCAGGGGGACCGAGAAGTCCAGGAACATCAGCACAAAGGCGATGGCCGAGAGCATAGCGGTCACGGTGAGGGCGCGGACGCGGGTCAGGCTGCGGCGGGGAAAGGCGCTGGCGGCAGGGGTCTGGGAATTGGGCATAAAAAACACTCCTTTTTGCAAGTAACACCTGAAAGCCCATGTCTTTCAGGTGTCAAACACAAAACAGGAGGTGCGTGTTTGGAAACGGAAGCGCTTCCCAGCGGACACATCTTCTTTCATCCAGACTTCATATCCAAACGGATATGTCACTGTCGGTCCCGGAGTTGCACCGGATCTGCGCAAATGCGCTCGCGGACTATACCGCCGATCGGGAATTTCACCCTGCCCTGAAGACATCACATTCAGTTGTTCTGTTCTTATTATAGCAGGACATTCTGAAAAAGCAACCCCTAAAACAGGCAAGACAGAAAAGAAACTGATGTTCGATAAATAATTGACTTCTGCAGGGGGATATACTAAAATAACAGATATACGGATCGGGACAAACGACGATCTATAAAGATAGCTGGCAGAAGGGAGAAGAAGGATGGACTGCGACACCACGTGCTGTTTTACCGGGCACAGGCCCGAGAAGCTGCCCTGGCGCAACCGGGAGGAGGACCCCCGCTGTCTTGCGCTCAAGGCGCGGATCGAGCGGGAGCTGGAAGAGGCATATCGGGCCGGATACCGCCACTTTATCTGCGGGATGGCCCAGGGGGCGGATTTCTATTTCTGCGAGGCCGCCCTTGCCCTGCGGGACCGGCGGGCGGGGGTCACAGTGGAGGCCGCCATTCCCTGCGAAGAGCAGTGCGCCCGCTGGAGCGAGGGGGCCAGGAACCGCTATTTCGACCTGGTGGGGCACTGCGACAGAGAGACTATGGTGCAGCGGCACTATGACAGGGGATGCATGCTCCGGCGCAACCGCTATATGGTGGACCGCTCCTCCCGTCTCATCGCCGTGTACGACGGGCTGCTGCTGGGGGGGACTATGTATACCGTCTCCTACGCCATGAAGCAGGGGCTCAAGGTGGTCCTGCTGGACCCGGAGGAGCCGGAAAAATAGCGGTCCGCCGCAGAGCAAAAAAGCGCTCTGAAAGAGATAAGGGAGAAAACAGAGACCCGGCGCCTTTTTGAGCCTCAACGGCTCTCCAAGGCGCCGGGTTTTCTGCGCTTGTTCAGGATTCTGTTTTGGAGCAAATGCCGGAGAAACCCGGAACAGATCAGAACAGATTGCCGTTCTCGTCAAAGTCCAGATCGTAGGGCTCGGAGAGGATCTCGATGTTGGGGTTGGCCTGGGCCTGGGGGAGCAGACCCTCCGAGATCTCGATATACTCGATGTGGGCGGTGTTGGGGATGCGGATCATCTTCATGTTGTTCTGATCCTCCGCATCCGGGCAGCAGCACAGGGCCAGCTGGAGGGCCTCCCGGTCATTGTCCATGATCATGGGGATCTTCATCAGGTGGAGGAAGGTGTTGGTCACGCCGGTGGGATAGGTCATCTCCAGCTTCATCTTGTTGTAGAGGCGGCGGGTGGTGACCTCGGCCAGACCGATGCCCTGGGCATTGCCGTGGGTCTCGTCGGTCAGGTCCAGGATGACCACCTTCTCGGCCTCAATGCCGCCGGAGCAGTACTTGGGCTGGACAAAACGGCCGGAGACGTTGGGGTCCATGCCGTCGCCCGAGATGTTCTTGCCGATCTTGTCCACCACCAGCACGTCGCACTTGTCAAAGAGAAGGTGGGCGATGGTCTGATAGGAGATCTCCTTGAGCTTGGGCTCCTCGGTAATGATCTCCTCGGGGCTCAGGCCCTGGATGAGGTAGGTCTCGTCATAGGCGTTCTCGATGATAGCGACGCCGCCCAGGATATTGCAGTTTTTCAGAATGGTCAGGCCATATTCCTCCACCAGCTCGTGCATGACAGCGGGGCTCTGGTGGTGGATGTTCTCAGCGCCGTGCTGCTTGCCCAGGCCGATGGCCATCATCTTCATCAGGCCGCTCTCATACTTGCCGCGGAAGGAGGTGTGGGGCTTGATGCGGTTGAAGAGGAGGATACCATCGGCGGCAGCGGCGTGCTTGTCAATGCGCACGGGCAGGTGACGCACGCCGGACAGTCCGATCTCCACGGTGTCCATGCAGCTGACGATGGGGCAGCCCATGCTCTCCTCGGTGATGCCGTAGTCGGCCAGGATCTGACGCTGTCCCTCGGCGGTGGCGCCGCCGTGGCTGCCCATGGCGGCCACGATGAAGGGCTCGGCCCCCTTGGACTTGACAAAATCCACCATGGCCCGGGCCATGACAGCGTAGTGGTTGATGCCGCGGCTGCCGCAGGTGATGGCGATGCGCATGCCGGGCTGAATGCGGCTGGCGATAACGTCCCGGGAGAGCTGCTCGGTCACGGTCTCAGCGATCTTGTCGGCGGGGATATGGCTTTCGTCATAGCGCTCGCGGATCTTGACCATCTTGGGAATGGGGACATTTTTGATGAGGTCGGTAATGGTTTCCATGGATGATTCCTCCTTAGTCATTACAATGTCTGACCGAATCCGGCGGAAAGAACCTGACGGGGCCGAACCGATCTGGTCAAACTGTCATTGATTCCGATGAACGGAATTCATTTCCAGTTCGAAAAGACAAACCAAATTCGGACATAATATCATATTCATTATGACTCCTTCCACACCGCTTGTCAAGAGAGAAAGGCCCCGTGCCGCGAAAGACGGCACGGGGCCTTGCAGAGACGCTTTTTACTGAGTGTCCAGACGGATCTGCCCGTCCTGGGCGGTGGCGCGGATCTCATAGAGAGGATGCAGGTAGCTCTCAATGAGCTTGGTGGCGACGGCATCCTCCAGGTCGCGCTGGATCTGGCGGCGGAGGTTGCGTGCGCCGTAGGTGAGGGAGTAGGACTTCTGGACCAGGTAATCCAGCAGGGACCCATCCCAGGAGAAGGAGATCCCCTTCTCCTTGAGGTTGGTCTGGAGCTCGGTGAGCATGATGCCGGCGATGGCCTTGAAGTTTTCCTCGGAGAGCTTGTTGAAGTAGACGATCTCGTCCACCCGGTTGATGAACTCGGGGCGGAGGAAGGACTCCAGCGCCTTCATGACCCGCTCCCGGCCCTGCTCGTTGGCCGTGCGGCCAAAGCCCACGCTGCCGGCCGACTTGGTGTCGCTGCCCGCGTTGGAGGTCATGACGATAACGGTGTTCTCAAAATTCACATTCCGGCCCTGGGCGTCGGTAATGTGGCCGTCGTCCAGGATCTGGAGCAGGATGTTGAGCACATCGGGGTGGGCCTTCTCAATCTCGTCAAAGAGAACCACGCAATAGGGTTTGCGGCGCACCTTCTCGGTGAGCTGCCCGGCCTCGTCATAGCCCACATAGCCCGGGGGAGAGCCGATGATGCGGCTGACCGCGAACTTCTCCATGAACTCGGACATATCCAGCCGGATGAGAGACTCGGGGGAGTGGAACATGTCCATAGCCAGGCGTTTGACCAGCTCGGTCTTGCCCACGCCGGTGGAACCCACAAAGAGGAAGGAGACCGGCTTGCGCTTGGAGGCGATGCCAACGCGGCCCCGGCGGACGGCGGCGGCCACAGCCTTCACCGCCTCATCCTGGCCGATGATGCGCTCCTTGAGGCGGTCCTCCAGCTTGGCAAGGCGCTCATACTCGGCCTCCTGGATCTGGCTGGCCGGGATCTTGGTCCAAAGCTCAATGACCCGGGCCAGATGCTCCACCGTGAGGGGCGGGGCGCTCTGGGCCTCCAGCTTGTGGAGCTCCTCTTCCAGCTGGAGCTGGCGGCTCTTCATCTCGGCCAGGCGCTCGTACTGGTTGCCGTCGGTCCCGGTGGAGAGGGAGATGTGGTCCTTGTTGAGAGCGGAGAGCTCCCGCTGGAGGCGGGCGGCCTCCCGTTCGTTGTCCCGCAGGCCGGCCTCCTGGTCGGGGGCGGCCGAGAGGGCGGCGTGCTCCTCGTTGAGCTTGCCCAGCTGGCGGCGGAGCTCGGCCTGCTTCTGCTCATTGGCCTTGAGGCTGTTCTGGCGCTTGTACTCCCGGTCGTTGGACTCGCTGACCATCCGGTCCCGTTCCTTGGAGAGCCCATCCAGCTCCTTGCGGACCTGGGCCTCCCGGGCCAGATTGGTGTTGTGGAGGTTCACGTCGGAGCAGGCCTCGTCGATGAGGTCGATGGCCTTGTCGGGGAGGAAGCGGTCGGTGATGTACCGCTCGCTCATGGTGACGGCCAGACGGCACATCTGGGGGGAGATGGAGACGAAGTGGTAGTTCTCATAGTAGGGGGCGATACCCTCAATGATCTTTACGGCGTCGTCGATGGAGGGCTCTTCCACAATGACGGGCTGGAAGCGGCGCTCCAGCGCGGTGTCTTTCTCAATGTGCTTGCGGTACTCGGTGAGGGTGGTGGCCCCGATGACCTGGATCTCACCCCGGGAGAGAGCCGGCTTGAGGATGTTGGCGGCGTTCATGGAACCCTCGGCGTCTCCCGCGCCCACGATGTTGTGGACCTCGTCGATGACCAGGATGATGTTGCCCAGTTTCTTGATCTCCTCGATCAGTCCTTTCATGCGGCTCTCGAACTGGCCGCGGAACTGGGTGCCCGCCACCAGGGCGGTCAGGTCCAGTAAATAGACCTCTTTGTCCAAAAGCTTATAGGGCACCTGCCGGTTGTAGATGCGCTGGGCCAGACCCTCGGCGATGGCGGTCTTTCCCACACCGGGCTCGCCGATCAGGCAGGGGTTGTTTTTCTGCCGGCGGTTGAGGATCTGGATGGTACGCTGGATCTCTTCCTCCCGGCCGATGATGTTGTCCAGCTTGCCCTCGGCGGCCTTCTGGGTCAGGGAGATGCAGTAATTCTCCAAAAACTTCCGCTTGGGGGGGCGCTCGCCTTTTCCCTTTTCCTCCCGGCCGGGACGGGGGGCGTCCATGGAGGGACCGCCCGGCTCCTCCTCCGAGCGGGGGCTGGAACCCGCGCCAAAGAGTTTGTTGAGGAAGGGGAAGGTGGCGGTCTTGCCGTCCTCCTCGTCCTCCTCATCGGATTCCGACGGGATGAGACCGGCCAGGCTCTCGGGGGAGCCCATGGCGGTCATCATGTCGTTGGAGAGGCTCTCCAGATCCTCGTCGGTGATCCCCATTTTCTGCATCATATCCTGAAGCGGCTGAATGCCGATTTCCTTGGCGCATTTCAGACAGAGGCCCTCTGTCTTGGCCACGCCGTCCTCCATCTTCTGGATAAAGACGACGGCCACATTTTTCTGACATCTGGAACAGAGTGTCGGCTGCATGGATAATTTCAACTCCTTTTCCGGCGCGGCTGGACCGCGCGCGGGTGGGCAGAACAGAACGCCGCCCTCCAGTTTATTGATTCTAGTCCGAAATTATGAACTGCGTATGAATGTAAGAGAAACAAGTCCCATTCCGGGCTTCAGCCCTTCCGCCGGCCGGTGATGGAGAGGTATTGCAGGAGATAGCTTACGAAAGCCAGGATAGTCAGTGCCAGGGCCAGGGTGATCAGTCCGGTGGCCCAGGGGGAGGGGATGCCTGTGAAGAGAACCAGGAGAGCGCACACCACAAAGAACACGCCGGTGGAGACCTTCCCCAGCCAGTTGGAGGGGATGACGTCCTCTGTCTTATGGTACATGGACAGGGCGCCCACCCCCATGGCGGCCTCTTTCAGGAAAAAGACCACGACCGCCCAGAGGGGGATGATGCCCGCGGCGGTGATGCAGAGGATAACGGTAAAGGTCATCAGCTTGTCCGCCAGGGGGTCCAGGATGCGGCCCAGACGAGTGACCTGGTGGAAATGGCGGGCAATCCAGCCGTCCGCGATGTCGGTGACAAAGGCCAGGGCATACACTCCGGCGGCCCAGGCGCGGGCGGACGGGTCGGGCAGGAAAAAGACTGCCGCAAAGACCGGCACCATGGCCAGACGGAGCAGTGAGAGCAGATTTGGTACATTCATACGGATTTACCTCCCAATGGGTATGGAGCGTCTCAGACCGCCAGATCCGTCAGGGCAGCGAGGGGATTGTGCTCCACCAGAGCGCGCAGGAGGGTGGTCTGGGCCACCGTCTCCTCAGGAACAAAATGGCCGAGAGACTGGAGAAGCCAGGTGGCCAGAAAGAGCACCAGCAGGGCCTTGACCAGTCCGATGGCCGCGCCGCCCGTCTTGTTCAGGAAGTGCAGGCCGGGCAGGCGGGCCACCAGATCCAGCGCCCGGCTCAACCAGCCCCAGAGGGCCAGGATCAGAGCGAAGGAAACCAGAAAGAGGATGCGGTAGGCGATGGCCTGGGCCATGGCGGCTCCCGCACTGGCCGCGGCGGAGACCGCTCCGGCCATGCCCTCCTCCACGGTGTGCTGGAGGGAGTCCACCAGTCCCTCGTAGAGCCCCAGGTCCTTGAGAACGGAGAGCACGCTGGAGAGAGGATCCTCTCCGGCGGAGCCGTCCTCCCCAGCCGGGGGAGGGGCAAGCTCCTGCTCCAACCGCTCCTCGATGAGCTGAGAGATCTTCGGCTCCAGGGCCTGGCCTACGGCGGGAGAGAGCGTGCGGGCGGCGAGCCCCGCCCCCGCGAAGGCCACCAGCACCGCAAGCAGCCCGCACAGGGAGAGGATCAGGCCCTTGCGCCATCCCTTCCAGAGAAACAGGGCGGCGACCGCCGCCACGATCAGATCAAGCAGGTAGGGCATGAAAAAAACCTCCTCAGTTGGGAACATAGAGATGGGCCGTATCGGCATTCATGAGCATGGTAGAGCCGTCGGGGCGCTGAATGACCCGCCGGGCCCCCTGGGTGGTCTCCAGGGAGCGGTAGAGGGTGAGGTCCGGGGTATACAGATCCAGGCGTCCCGCCGAGAGCACCGCGATATAATTGCCGGCGGCCGAGAGAGAAAAGACCTGGTCGTGGAGGGAAGCGGAGGCCTTGACCTGGCCTGTGCGGTCCAGCACGACCAGGTCGGCGGCGCTCCCCGCCCGGTACTTGCCCAGCAGGAGGACGGCGTAGCCATCCCCGTCCAGGGAGAAGCCCTTGAGATACTGTCCGGAGTAGTCGTAGCTCCCCTTCTTCTCCCCGCCGGGGGAGACCAGGGTGAAGGAGGACTGCCCCAGCACCCAGATCCCATCGGACTTCCAGGTCAGGTCCAGGGGGACGTCGTTGCCCAGAGAGCAGGTGGAGTCGGGGGAGATATCTTCCTCGCTCCGGGAGAGCTGATAGAGTTCCAGGGTGCTCGCAAAGGCGCTTCCCTCCACGCCCAGGGTGACCAGGGCCACCGCTGTGCCGTCGGGGGAGAGGACGGCGTCGCTCACGAACCGGCTGGAGAGCTTGATGCGCATGATGGGCTGAAAATCCGATCCATAGACCGTCACGGCGCCCTTGTAGCCGCTCTCCTGGGCGGCCACCACCAGGGAGGAGCCATCCGGGTTGAGACGGGCCGAGAGGAGGGACTCGTCCTCTTTCAGGGAGAGGGAAAAGACCTGCTCCTTGCCGGAAAAGACAAAGAGGTCCCGCCCACCCGCGTCATAGACCACCGCGCTGTGCTCCGTGCTGTGGATGACCGGGTGTTCCATGGAGACGGGCTGGTCCACATAGAGAGTCCCGCTGCCGGAATAGAGGCGGATGGAGGCGGTGGAGCACACCAGCAGCCCGTCATCCAGGGTGGCGAAGCTGCTGGCGCTGCCGCCGTCATAGGAAAAAGACTCGGCCTGGCCGCTGTCGCTGCGTTCCAGAGAGCGGTAGTTGAACCAGCGGCGCACCCCATCCAGATTCAGCTTGTCCCGGTTGGCGACCAGGGCCACCGCTCCGGCCATCAGGACCAGGGTCGCCAGAAAGGCCAGCAGGCGCACGAGGCGGCCGGGGCGCTTTTTGGGAGGGGTTGGCTTGGGTTGCAGCAGTTCCATAGATTCACTCCTGTCGGGTTCAGCGGAAGGGGACGACCTGCCCCAGGGTGTCACCGGGATACCAGAGGCGGGTCATGTAGAGCCCGCCCGGCGGGACGGTGGGGCCCGCCGCCGTGCGGTTGCGGGACTCCAACAGGCGGGGGATGTCGCCGGGGGAGAGTTTTCCCTCGGCGGCATAGACGCAGGTGCCCACCAGGGCCCGCACCATGTTGTAGAGAAAACCATTGGCGCAGACCCGGCAGGTGATGAGGTCCCCTGCCCGGGTAATGTCAAAATAGTGGATGGTGCGCACTGTGGACTGGACCTCGGTGCCCACCGACTGGACGGCGGCAAAGTCGTGGGTGCCCACGAACTGGCTGGCCGCGGCCTGCATCACCCCCTCGTCCAGGGGCTTGGGGTAGAACCAGGCCCGGTCCACGAAGAAGGCGTTGCGGATGCGGGAGTTGTAGATGCGGTAGGTATACTCCTTTTTCAGACAGGAGCCGATGGCGTTGAAGGAGTCGGGCACCTCGGCGGCCCGGACCACCACGATGTCGTCGGGCAGGCGGGTGTTGACCGCCAGGGGGAGCCGCTCACAGGGGATGGAGGAGGTGGTGTGGAAGTTGGCCACGTAGGTCTCGGCGTGGACCCCGGCGTCGGTCCGTCCGGCGCCGGTACACTTGACCGGGTGGCAGACCACGGTGGACAGGGCCTTTTCCAGGGTCTCGGCCACGGTGGAGACCGTCTTCTGCACCTGCCAGCCGTGATAGGCGGTGCCCACATACATCAGTTGCAGCGCAATATTTCTCATAGCAGATTCATTCACCTTGAAATTTGATCAGGCCGGAGAATGGGCTTCTCCGGCCTGGGAGCATTACAGGCCGAAGTGCCGCAGGACGGACACGGCGGCCACCAGAGCGGCGCCCAGGGCCAGAGCGGCGCAATCGGCGCTCTGGAAACGGAGCTGGCGCATCCGGGTACGGCCCTCCCCGCCGTGGTAGCAGCGGCACTCCATGGCCACCGCCAGCTCATCGGCCCGCCGGAAGGCGGAGATGAACAGGGGCACCAGCAGAGGCACCAGGGCCCGGGCCTTTTGGATGAGGTTTCCCGAGTCGAAGTCCGCCCCTCTGGCCCGCTGGGCCGACATGATCTTATCGGTCTCCTCGATGAGGGTGGGGATGAAGCGCAGGGCGATGGACATCATCATGGCCAGCTCATGGACGGGGAAGCGGAGCTTCTTGAGGGGGGAGAGCAGCTTCTCCAGCCCGTCGGTGAGCAGGATGGGGGAGGTGGTATAGGTGAGCAGGAAGGTGCAGGTGATGAGCAGAGTGATGCGCAGCACCATAAAGACGGCGGTCCAGATACCCTCTGCGGTGATCCGGAGGAAGCCCCAGCGCCACAGCTCCCGCCCGGGAGTATAGAAGAGGTTGAGCACCGCCGTCAGGATGACGATGATAAGCACCGGGCGCATCCCCCGGACGATGGATTTGAGGCCCACGTGGGAGACGGCCACCGCCCACGCCAGCACGGCGATGACCAGGGCGTAGGAGACCACCTGCTTACACAGGAAAAGGGCCACGATATAGAGGGTGGTCAGCAGGATCTTGGTGCGGGGGTCCATCCGGTGGAGAATGGTGTGACCGGGAAAATACTGACCCAGTGTAATGTCTTTCAGAGCCATATCAGACCGCCCCCTTTCTCTTGAGCGCATCCAGCAGGACCTGGCGTGCCTGGGCGATGGTGTAGACCGAGGGGTCGACGTCCACGCCCATGGAGCGCAGGCGGTGGAAGACCCGGGTCATCTGGGGCACGCCCAGGCCCATGGCCTCCAGCTCGTCCCCGTGGCGGAAGACCTCACGGGGGGAACCCTCGAAGGGGATGGTCCCGTCATGGACCACCACCAGGCGGTCTACCGTCCGGGCCACCTCCTCCATGGAGTGGGAGACCAGGATAATGGTGGCGTTGTTGGCCTCGTGGTAGTCCCGGATGTTCTGGAGGATCTGCTCCACGCCCACCGGGTCCAGCCCGGCGGTGGGCTCGTCCAGGATGAGGACCTTAGGCTCCATGGCAATGACCCCGGCGATGGCCACCCGGCGCTTCTGTCCTCCGGAGAGCTCGAAGGGGGAGCGCTCCAGCAGTTCGTCCCGCAGACCCACGAAATGGGCGGCCTCCCGGACCCGGCGGTCGATCTCCTCCTCGGGCAGTCCCATGTTCCGGGGACCGAAAGAGATGTCCTTATAGATGGTCTCCTCAAAGAGCTGGTACTCGGGATACTGGAACACCAGCCCCACCTGGAAGCGGGTCTGCCGGGTACGCTCCTTGGTCTCCCAGATGTCCTTTCCCTCAAAGAGGACCTGTCCGCCGGTGGGCTTGAGCAGGCCGTTGAGATGCTGGATGAGGGTGGACTTGCCCGAGCCGGTATGGCCGATGATCCCCAGGTATTCCCCGGGGTAGGCGGCAAACTCCACGCCACGCAGGGCGGCCCGCTCAAAGGGCGTGCCCTGGGAGTAGACGTGGGAGAGCTGATGTGTCTGAAGAATGGGTTCCAAATGACTTCATTCCTTTGCGTAAATGGTGCATCTCCCCGGAGGGATGACGCCCGGAGGGGAGGCGGAGGACCGCGTGTCTCAGCGGAAGAGCTGGTAGAGGGCCTGGGCGCACTCCTCGTCGCTCAGGGCGTCCAGGGGCACGTCCAGCCCGTCCTGCCGTAGCTGCCAGAGCAGCTCGGTGGTCTCGGGGACGGTGAGGCCCAGGGCCTTGAGCTCCTCCACCCGCTGGAAGACCTCCCGGGGGGCGCCGTCGGCCACCACCTGTCCCCTGGACATGACCACCAGACGGTCGGCCAGGGCGGCCTCGTCCATGTGGTGGGTGATGAGGACGACGGTGACCCCGGAGAGGCGGTTGAGCTTCTGCACGGTCTCCAGCACCTCCCGGCGGCCCACCGGGTCCAGCATGGCGGTGGGCTCGTCCAGCACGATGCAGCGGGGGGCCATGGCGATAACGCCGGCGATGGCGACCCGCTGCTTCTGTCCGCCCGAGAGAAGGTGGGGAGCGTGCTCCCGGAACTCATACATGCCCACGGCCTTGAGGGCCTCGTCCACCCGTCGGCGGATTTCGGCAGGGGGGACCCCCAGATTTTCGGGGGCGAAGGCCACATCTTCCTCTACCACGTTGGCCACGATCTGATTGTCCGGATTCTGGAACACCATGCCAACGGTGCGGCGGATGTCCAGCAGGCGGGACTCGTCGGCGGTGTCCATACCCGCCACATAGACCGCTCCGCCGCTGGGGAGGAGGATGGCGTTGAGGTGCTTGGCCAGAGTGGATTTGCCCGAGCCGTTGTGTCCCAGGACCGCCACGAAGGAACCTTCTTCTATGGAGAGGCTCACCCCGTTGAGCACCGAGGGAGAGACTCCCTCTGCCCCGGTATAGGAAAAGTGCAGATCTCTGGTTTCAATGATGGCGTTGCTCATAGTCGATATCCTCAAATCTCAGAAGGGTTGGGCCCTCAGCGGTCGGCCAGCCAGCGCCCGGTGGCGCCGCAGGGGAGGGCCAGCCCGGTCTCGCTGACCCGCAGGCCCAGCTCCTGGCTGTCGGTGCGGCCCCCATGCTTGGAGGAGACGATGGTCTCCAGAATGTAGGTGAGCACCGATGGGGCAAGGCCGGTGGTGTAGGAATTGATGATGACGAAGAGGGGATTGTCCGAGAGAACGCCCGAGACCAGCTCCACAAAGGGATAGAGGTTTTCTTCCAGCTTCCAGATCTCCCCGGAAGGACCCCGGCCGTAGGAGGGGGGGTCCATGATGATGGCGTCGTACCGCCGGCCCCGGCGGATCTCCCGCTCCACGAACTTGCCGCAGTCGTCGATGATCCAGCGGATGGGGGCCTCCTCCAGCCCGGAGGAGCGGGCGTTCTCTTTGGCCCAGCTCACCATGCCCTTGGCCGCGTCCACGTGGCAGACGGCAGCCCCAGCCGCGGCGCAGGCCACGGTAGCTCCGCCGGTATAGGCAAAGAGGTTGAGCACCTGGATGGGGCGGCCGGCCCGGCGGATCTGCTCCCGGGCCCAGTCCCAGTTGGCGGCCTGTTCGGGAAAGAGGCCGGTGTGCTTGAAATTCATGGGCTTGATATTAAAGGTGAGGTCCCGGTAGCCCACCGTCCAGCGCTCAGGCAGCTCCTTCTTCTCCCAGGCGCCGCCGCCGGTGGAAGAGCGGGAATAGCGGGCCTCGTGCTTCTTCCAGCCCGGATGTCTCCGGGGCGTATTCCAAATGGCCTGGGGGTCGGGGCGGACCAGGAGGTGCTTCCCCCAGCGTTCCAGCTTTTCCCCACGGCCGCAGTCGATCAGTTCATAGTCTTTCCAGGCGTCGGAAATCCACATAGTGCATTCGCTCCATCCGTTAGTCTCGTCCATCGCAGGGCGACGGAAATGGTACAATCAGGTTATTATATCACCTGGCCCCGGCCAGCGTCAAATAGAATAGGATTGTATTGCCCGCAAAATTGTGATAAAATATCCCTGATTCGAGCAATACCCTGAGAGAAGGAGCGTGTACGTAGATGGAGGCAGCGGACATTCAGTTCCGTACCGCCGCGTTGGGCGGGTTCAGTAAGCAGGACGTACTGGACTATATCGAAAAGGCCAATCAGGACCACGCCGCCAAGGTGGAGGGGCTTCAGAAGGAACTCTCCGCCATGACAGAGGAGCGGGACAAACTCAAGGCGCGGGTGGAAGAGGCCGAGGGGCGTCTGGTGGAGCTGTCGGCCCAGGTACAGAAGCTTACCGGCGAGCTGGCCGAGCGGGGCGCCGCGCTGGAGCAGAGCCGGGGCGAGCGGGAGCTCCAGGCGGAGGAGCAGAGCGCCCTCCAGAACCAGCTCTCCGACCTGAAGGAGCGCCTGGAGAAGAGCGAGCAGGGGGCCAGAGCTTACGAGGCCATCAAGGACCGCACGGCCGGCATCGAGCTGGAGGCCCACTGCCGTGCCCAGGGGATCGAGGCGGCCGCCCAGGAGCAGGTGGAGAAGGCCCGCCAGGAGCTGGAACAGTGGATCTACAAGGTGCAGGCCGGCTATGACCGGATGCGCACGGATATTGAGGCCACCATCGCCCACACGGCCGGGGAGCTGGACCGGGTCCGCAAAAGCATGGAGGGGCTCACCGCCGAGTTCGGCGACCATGACGCCGAGCTCAAGCTGCTGCTGGAGAGCTATGAGGAGGCGATCGGGCCCCGGATGCCCGAGCCGCTTCCGCTGGATGAGGAGTGAGGAAAGATGGAATACCGTCTGCATACACAGGACCTGCGCAGCCATATTCCTGCGCTGAAGGCGGGAGACCGGGTGATCCTGAGCGGGACCATCTACACCGCCCGGGACGCGGCCCACAAGCGCTTTTTTGAGCTGCTGGACCGGGGGGAGGAACTGCCCTTCCCGCTGCGGGACGCGGTGATCTACTATGCCGGCCCTACCCCGGGGCAGCAGGGCATGGCGGTGGGGGCCTGCGGCCCCACCACGGCCAGCCGGATGGACGCCTTTGCCCCCCGGCTGCTGGATCTGGGACTGGGGGCCATGATCGGCAAGGGGGAGCGCAGCCAGGAGGTTGCGGACGCTATCGTCCGCAACCGGGCGTGTTATTTCGCGGCGGTGGGCGGTGCGGGGGCGCTGATCGCCCGCTGCATCCGGGCCGCTGAGGTCATCGCCTTTGACGAGCTGGGCTGTGAGTCGGTGAAGAAGATGACGGTGGAGGACTTCCCCCTGACGGTCGCCATGGACAGCACCGGCGGAAATCTCTTCCGCAGCGGCCGGGCCGAATACGCCGCCAGATAAGATCGTTTGAACACAAAGAGCGGACCGGAATTGTTCCGGTCCGCTCTTTTTTGTAGATGCGCAGTGCCTGGCTGTTCTACGGATTGTAGAGATGGCAGGCCGCCCGGTGGCCGGGCTCCAGCTCCCGGGTCTGGGGCGGCTGTTCCTTACAGATCTCCATGCAGTGAGGGCAGCGGTCGTGGAAGGCGCAGCCGCTGGGGGGATCGGCGGGGCTGGGCACATCCCCTTCCAGATGGATGCGCGCCTTTTCCTCCGACGGGTCCCGCTTGGGGATGGCGGAGAGAAGGGCTTTGGTGTAGGGGTGGAGGGGGTTGCGGTAGACGTCCTCGGTGCTGCCGGTCTCCACCAGGCGCCCCAGATACATCACGCCCACCCGGTTGCTGATGTGGCGCACCACATTTAGGTCGTGGGAGATGAAGAGATAGGAGAGCTTCAGATCCTGCTGGAGCCCTGTGAGCAGATTGAGGATCTGGGATTGGATCGATACGTCCAGGGCCGAGACAGGCTCGTCGGCCACCACAAAGCGTGGCTTGCAGATGAGGGCCCGGGCGATGGCGATGCGCTGGCGCTGTCCGCCGGAGAACTGGTGAGGATAGCGCTCCAGATGCTCCGCCGTGATGCCCACCGCCTGGGCGATCCACTGGATTTGATCCTCCGTCTCCCCGGAGGAGAGGCGGAAGTGAGTGAGCAGCGGCTCCTCCAGCAGCTTGCGCACGGTCATGCGGGGGTTGAGGGAGGCGTAGGGGTCCTGGAAAATGAGCTGCATATCCCGCCGCTTCAGGCGCAGCTGCCCCCGACTGAGGGAACGCAGGTCGGTGCCGTCAAAGAGAATGGTTCCGCCGGTGGGTTCGATGAGGCGGAGGATGCTCCGGCCGGTGGTGGACTTGCCGCAGCCCGACTCCCCCACCAGGCCGAAGGTCTCCTGTTCCCGGATCTGGAAGGAGACGTCCTCCACGGCGTGGACATGGCCCACGGCCTTGCGCATTACGCCGCCCCGGATGGGAAAGTAGGTTTTCAGATGCTGAACGTCCAGCAGGATGTTTTCCTGACTCATCGTGCCGCCTCCTTCTCTGTGCCGCCGGTGTGGAGCCAGCAGCGGCACTGGTGCCCGGGGGCCGCCTCGGTCAGCGGCGGGACCGCCTCCCGGCAGCGGGTCATGCAGTGTTCGCACCGGTCGGCAAAACGGCAGCCGGAAGAGAACTGCCCGGCGGTGGGCACGGTGCCCCGGATGGTATACAGTTCCTTCTGCTCCCCGCCCAGAGAGGTCACCGAGCGCAGCAGTCCGCTGGTATAGGGGTGGGCCGTGTGGTGGAAGATGGCGTCCACGCTGGTCTGTTCCACCACCTGGCCGGCATAAAAGACCGCCACCTGCTCACAGGTCTCCGCGATGACGCCCAGATCGTGGGTGATCATGATGACCGAGGCGTCGTAGCTCTCCCGCAGCTCGTTCATCAGGTCCAGGATCTGGGCCTGGATGGTCACGTCCAGGGCGGTGGTGGGCTCGTCGGCGATGAGGAGCCGGGGGTTGTTGATGAGGGCAATGGCGATCATCACCCGCTGGAGCATACCGCCCGAGAGGTGGTGGGGATACTCCTTCAGGATCTCCTCCGCCCGGGGGATCTTGACCTTGCGGAGCATTTCCAAAGCGGCCTCCCGCATGGCGGAGCGGCTGAGAGCGGTGTGAAAGCGGAGGGATTCCACGATCTGGTCCTCAATGGTATACATGGGGTCCAGAGCGGTCATGGGCTCCTGAAAGATCATGGAGATCTCCTTGCCCCGCAGCTGCTGCATCTGCTTTTTGGGAAGGGAGAGCAACTCAGCCTCGCTTCCGTCCTCCCGCTGGAAGCGGATGCTGCTCCCCGCGCCCACGGAAAGGGGGAAGGAGAGCAGGCCCATGATGGAGGAACAGGTGATGCTTTTCCCGCAGCCGGACTCGCCAACGATGCCGAAATTCTGTTTCTTATCGATGTTTAGGTCGATCCCCTCCACCAGCTTGACCGGAGGCGTCCGCCGTCCCCGGTGCAGGTCGATGGAGAGATTGCGCATTTCCAAGAGATGATCCATGTCGGCGGTCCTCCCATCAGGTTTTGAGCTTGGGGTCCAGCACGTCGCGCAGGCTGTCGCCCAGAATGTTGAAAAGCAGGATGGTGACGATGATGAAGAGCGCGGGGAAGATGGCCATCCAGGGGGCCTGCTCCATAAAAGTGCGGGCCTCAGAGAGCATGGAGCCCCAGGAGGGGTCGGGGGGCTGGATGCCCAGACCCAGGAAGCTCATGGAGGCCTCGGTGAGAATAGCGCTGGAGAGGGCCAGGGTAGCCTGCACGGTAAAGGGCGCCACCACGTTGGGGGAGATATGCCGCGCCAGGATGGCCCACGTCCGGACCCCCACGCTCCGGGCGTTGGAGACATACTCCAGGCCCTTGGCCGAGATCACGGCCGCCCGCACAGTCCGGGCAAAGACGGGAATATTGACGATGCCGATGGCGATCATGGTGTTGACCAGGCCCCGCCCCAGCACAGCCGAGATGAAGATGGCCAGCAGGATAGAGGGGAAGGCGAAGAGAATGTCCATCACGCACATGATGATGCGGTCCACCCAGCCCTCAAAGTAGCCCGCCAGCAGGCCCAGGATGTACCCTGCCACCGCACCGATGCCCACCGCGATGATGCCCACCTCCAGAGAGACCCGGGCGCCGTAGAGGATGCGGCTGAAGATGTCCCGGCCGTAGTTGTCGGTGCCGAACCAGTGGACGGCATTGGGGGCGGATTTCGGCATGGCGGCCATCTTGTCCGGCTCAAAGGGGGCGGCCACAGGGGCGAAGATGGCCACCAGGATGACCAGCAGAATGCCGATCATGCCGATGCGCCCCATGGGATCCTTCCACAGGTCCCGGATCGTCTGTCCAAGTCGTTTCATGGTAATCCTCCTGCCGTCAGTCGTAAGAGATACGGGGGTCAATGTAGGCGTACAGCAGGTCGGTCGCCACGTTGACCAGTACGTACACAAAGGCGATGAAGAGCACGCAGCCCTGCACCACAGGGTAATCCCGCTGGTTGATGCCGGTCAGGGTCATCTGGCCCAGCCCGGGGAGGGAGAAGATCTGCTCCACGATGACCGCGCCCCCCAGCAGGGAGCCGATCTGCATGCCCACCAGTGTGACGATGGGAATGAGGGCGCTGCGCAGGACGTGCTTGAAGACGGCCACCCGCTCACTGGCACCCTTGGCCCGGACGGTACGGACAAAGTCCTGCCGCAGGACCTCCAGCACCGACGAGCGGGTCATGCGCATGACCGAGCCCGAGATGGAGATCCCCAGGATGGAGGCGGGAAGGATCATGATCTGAAGGTTGCGCAGGGGGTCCTCGAAAAAGCTCACATAGCCCAGGGGGGAGAAGTACCCGAATGCCAGGGAGAGGAAGAGGATCAACAGGATGGACAGGGCGAAGCCGGGGACCGAGACGCCCAGCAGGGCAAAGACCCGGATCAGCCGGTCAACCATGGAGTTGCGCTTCACCGCGGCGAGGATGCCCAGCGGGATGGCCACGAACCAGGAGATGACGGCGGCCAGGATGGTGAGCTCGGCGGTCACCTGAAAGCGGGTGAGGATCTGGGGCAGGATGGGCTCCGCCGTGCGGATGGATTCCCCGAAATCACCCCGGAGCACGCCGCCGATCCAGTCCAGGTACTGTACGATATAGGGGCGGTCCAGGCCGTATTTGGCGGCCAGCTGGGCCCGCAGCTCGGGTGTGGCCTCCACGCCCAGGATGCCCGAGATCACGTCGCCGGGGATCATCTTCATAACGGCGAAGATGAGAATACTGATGCCCAGCAGGACCGGAATGAGCTGAAGGATGCGGCGAATGGTGTATTGTTTCATCGTGTCACACTCCCTTTCAAACGGCGCCTTGGATTGAGGATTGACCGCCGTCCGCCCGGGGAAGGGGGGACGGAGAGCGGTCAGTCCTCAATCAGGAGATGCGCGGGGGAGCGGGGGCAGAACCGCCCCCGCCTCCCCGCGAAAGATGGGGTTTACTGGGTCAGGTAGGTATCGCGGAAATCGCTGGCGTCAGCGGCGGAGGGGGCGAAGCCCTGCACGCTGGTGCTGGAGACAAAGTACTTCATGGGGCTTGCGATGCAGAGCTTGGTGGAGTCTTCCACGCAGATCTCCTGGGCCTCGTTGTAGTACTCCTCCCGCTTGGCCTCGTCGGTGGTGGCGATGCCCAGGGCACACAGTTCGTCCACGCGCTCGTTGGAGAAGCCAAAGACGTTGGCGCTGGAACCGGTGCCGAAGAAGAAGGAAATGGCGCGGTTGGGATCGGTGCCGGCGCCGTCGTTGACCACCATCAGGTCAAAGCCGGCCTCGGGGGTGTTCATCTTGCCCCAGATGTCCACATACTCACCCGACTCCAGATTGGTGATGTCCACATCGATGTAGATCTCGGAGAGCTGCTGCTGGATGACCACGGCGGCCTGCCGGAGGGAGTCCATCAGGCCGGCGGCCAGCTTCAGGCTCAGACGGTTGCTGTCACTGTACCCGGCGGCCTCCATCAGCTCCTTGGCCTTGTCCAGGTTGAACTGATAGAGTTCGAAGGAACCGGCGTCCAGGGACCAGTGGCCCATGGCGGGGGGCATCATGGTGCTGACCTGGGCCTGGCCGTTAAAGACCACGTTGATGAGGGTCTGGCGGTCCAGGGCGTAGCTCATGGCCTGGCGGACGTTCTGGTCCTGGAGGGCCGGGGTGGAGAGGTTGCAGCCCATGGCGATGTAGTCGTTGGTCTGGTAGCCCAGCACGCTCAGGCTGCTCTCCTTCTCGGCGGCGGTCACGTTAGAGGAGGAGAGGTTGGCGATGTTGATCTCGCCGGTGCGCAGGGCGGCCAGACGGGCAGCCTCGTCGCCGATGAGGTAGTAGGTGATGCCGCCCAGCTTGACCCGGTCGGCCTCCCAGTACGCCTCGAACTTGGGCAGCTCCACATAGTTGTCGGGGAGCCACTCGCCCAGCATGAAGGGGCCGGTGCCGCCGTCGGCGCGCATCAGATCGCCGTTCTCCGCGATGACGTCCTTGTCCACGATGGCGCCGTAATTGCTGGTGAGGTTGCCCAGGAAGGCGGCGTTTGGCTCCTTGAGAGTGAACTTGACGGTGTAATCGTCCACCGCCTCCACGCTCTCGATGCCGCCGTAGTAGCTGTCCTTGCTGCCCAGAGCGCCGATGTCGCCGGCCTCCGTCTTACCCAGGACCCGGCCAAAGGAGTAGACCACGTCGTCGGCGGTCATCTCCCGGCCGGAGTGGAACTTCACGCCCTTGCGGAGATAGAAAATGTAGGTCACATCGTCGGGGATCTCCCAGCGCTCGGCCAGCTGACCGTAGTAGGTCATATCGGCGTTGGTGGCCACCAGGGTCTCATAGAGCTGGTTGATGATCCGGAGCGAGGCCTCCTCGGAGACCGTGTGGGGGTCAAAGCCGGTGGGCTCGGAGTCCGTGCCGTACTTGAGGATGCCGCCCTCCACCGGGGTGGTGGAGACCGGAGCGCTGGGGGCGGAGGAGGCGGAAGGCGTATTCCCGCCGCCGCATCCGGCCAGCAGACCTGTCAGCAGGACGCCGGCCAGGGAGAGGGACAGCCACTTTTTTGCGTTCTTCACAGTAAGTACCTCTTTTCCATTCAGATTTCGTATGTCACAGGCCAGCGCCTGCGGATACCGGTCAGACGGGGACGGGGGGCGTCCGTCCCAGCAGGGCGTAGTGGACCGCCCGGCGGAAGTCGTTGGAGGACCCGGGCGGCTCCCCCTCCAGACGGTGGAATTTGTTGGTGAGGAGGACCGCGCCTATGTGATGGGTGCGGCTGATCCACAGGCTGGTGCCGGTAAAACCGCTGTGTCCGCAGCCATCGGGGAAGACGTCGCACCGGTCGAAGCCCAGGCCCCGCTTCTCCACACAGGTCTCCATGGCCCGGAGGAACCAGGGGCGGTCGGTGGAGAGATAGAACTGCCCCAGGGTGGAGAGGGCGTCCGCCGTGGCGAAGATCCCGGCGTGCCCGCTGGCGCCCTTCCAGTAGTAGAAGGCGTTTCCGTCGTTGCAGGCGCCCCGTACCTCCACGCCGTTGGGCCGCCAGCCGTCGAAGGAGAGGCCCCGCTGGGCGCACATGCGCTGCTCGATCTGGTTTCCGTAGCAGGTGGGCACAGCCAAAGCGGGATCGATAGGACCGTAGGCCATATCCGAGATACCCAGGGGAGCTTTGACGTAGCGCTCCAGCGCCTGCCGGAGAGGGAGGCCGGAGACCGCCTCCACCACCAGGCCCAGAAGCATGAAATTCAGATCGCTGTACGCCATGCCCGTCTCGGGCTGTGTGGAGGCGAGAACATGCTCCAGCACGGTATAGAAGTCCCGTCCGTCGGCATAGAAGGGATACCAGGTCACGATGCCGGAGGTGTGGGTCATGAGCTGTCCCACCGTGACTGCCTCCAGCCGCCGCCGGGTGGCCGGGCCGGGGGCGTGGCCGGGCAGGAGGGAGAGCGCGGGGGTCTCCGGGGTGAAGCGGCCCTCCTCCATGAGCGAGAGGAGCATGGTGGTACACACCAGCTTGCTGACCGAGGCCAGGTCGAACCAGCCTCCCGGGTCTACCCCGCCTACGGCCCGGCGGTACAGGATCTCCTTTTCGTTGAATACCTGGCAGACGGCCGAGGGGTAGTACCCCGCCTGCCGGTAGGTCTCCAATATGGCGTCAAGCTGTGACAGTTCCATCTGCCGCACCTCCAGCGCAAAGATGATGTTGTCCTCTGGGGAAGGGATGGCTCAGTCCCGCTGAAGAGAGCGTATGAGCTCCCTGGTCTGGGAGAGGCTCTGCCGGGTATGGTCGAAGTCGTGCTTGGCGATCCCCAGGTAGAGCAGGTCCAGCAGGAGCAGGCCGGAGATCCGGGAGGTCATGGCCCCCATGCGGAACTCCCCCTCCTCACTGGGGATGTAGAGGGGATAGTCGGCCAGGCGGGAGAGCGAATTGTGGTTGGCCTGGGTGATGGCGATGATCCTGCATCCACGCTCCTTGGCGGCCCGGGCGGCCAGGACGGTCTCCCGGGTCTCACCGCTGTAACTGATGGCAATGACGATGTCGCTCTCGTTCAGCAGGGCGGCGGTGGCCAGGTTGGTGTGGGCGTCGGCGTGGTAAAAGGCAGGAATGCCGATCCGGGAGGATTTGTAGAGAAAATCCATGGCCAGCAGGCCGGAGGCCCCGATGCCGAAGAGGTGGATGCGCCGTCCGGCGCAGATCTCCTCCACCGCCTGGTTGAGGACCGACACATTGACCATGCGGTAGGTCAGGGAAGTGTTCTTGAGGTGGATGAGCTCCGCCTTCTGGAGAATGGTGTCCAGGTCGTCGTGCTCCTGGATGACGGTCTGAAACTCGTCCAACGCCTCGGACCCGGATTCTTTGGCCAGGTCCAGTTTTAACTCGGTAAAGCCCTTGAAGCCCAGCTTCTGGGCAAAGCGCACCACGGCCGCCGGGGAAGAGCCGCAGGCGGCTGCAAACTCCTTGGCGTTCATGCGGGTGACCTCTCTGCTGTGAGAGAGCAGATAGTCAGCAAGACGCCGCTCGGTCTCTGTCAGCGAGGCAAGGCCTTCTTTGATCAAAAGTGTGCATCCCACAGCAACAACCACCTCTCTTTTTGTAGATATTATAGCAAAGTACAGGAGGCAAGTCCAGAGGAATTGAAATATAATTTCAAGAATCTTGCAAAAAAATTGAAATAATATTGTGTTGACAGAGTGGGAGGGATGCGGTAGGCTAGAAGCAAACAGACAGGAGGTGCGCGCATGGACGACTATCTGGCAGGCCTGAGCACAGAGGGGATCAACGAGGAGACCCGGCGGATCGACGCCTGTTCCACGGAGGAGATGGTGCGGCTCATCAACCAACAGGATGCGCTGGTGGCGGCGGCGGTGGCCAAGGAGACCGGGAAGATCGCCGCGGCGGTGGATCTGATCTATGAGCGGTTCCGGGCAGGGGGGAGGCTCATCTATCTGGGCGCGGGGACATCGGGGCGTTTAGGAGTGCTGGACGCGTCAGAGTGCGTACCGACCTTCGGTGTGGACCCGGACATGGTGCAGGGCTACATTGCGGGAGGCGACGCCGCGCTGCGCCACCCGGTGGAGGGCTGTGAGGACCGGGAGGAGGACGGCGTCCACCTGGTGGAGGAGCTGAAGGTTGGCCCCAAAGACGCGGTGGTGGGCATCACCGCCAGCGGCAGCGCCCCCTATGTACTGGCGGCGGTCCGCCGGGCGGGAGAGCTGGGCGCGGCGGTGATCGGACTCTGTACCAATGCCAACTCCAAGCTGGAGCGGGTCTGTCAGGTGTGCATCGCCCCCCAGGTGGGGCCGGAGGTGATCTCCGGGTCCACCCGCATGAAGTCGGGGACAGCCCAGAAAATGGTGCTCAACATGCTCACCACCTGCTCCATGATCAAGCTGGGCAAGGTCTACGGCAATCTGATGGTGGACCTGAAGGTGAGCAACCGCAAGCTGGAGGACCGGGCCAGGCGCCTGATCGTCCACGCCACTGGGACCGGCCCGGACACGGCGGCGGAATATCTGACCCGGGCGGACGGTCACGCCAAGCTGGCCATTTTGATGCTGGAGAGCGGCTTGGACCGGGAGGAGGCCAGAGCGCTGCTGGCGCGCTGTGAGGGACATCTGGCCCGGGCCATCCGCCGGGCCGGGGAAGAAGGGGGCGGGGCGTGATGCTCTGGAGCGGAACGGACAAGCCGGTGCGCCGGATCGTGGGCATGATGTCTGGCACCTCGGTGGACGGTGTGGACGCCGCCCTGGTGGAGCTCCGGGGCGCGGGCGACCGCTGTCAGGTGGAGCTGCTGGCCTTTGAGAACCGGCCCTATCCGGCGAAGGTGCGGGAGGAGATCTTTGCGCTCTTTCAGCCGGAGCAGGCCACGGTGGACCGGGTGGGACAGATGAACGTTTTGCTGGGAGAGCTCTATGCCCGCAGCGCCCGCTCGGTGGTGGAGCGGGCCGGTCTGCGCCTGGAGGATGTGGATCTCATCGGCTCCCACGGACAGACCATCTGGCACAGCCCCCAGCCCGAATATGTGGAGGGCTTCCCCGTCCATTACACCGTGCAGATCGGGGAGGGGGCCGTGATCGCCGCCCGCACCGGTGTGCCCACCGTGTCGGACTTCCGGACGGCGGATATGGCGGTGGGCGGACAGGGCGCGCCCCTGGTGCCCTTCACCGAGTACCTCCTCTACCGGAAGGAGGAGGAGACCATCCTCCTCCAGAACATCGGCGGGATCGGGAATATGACCGTGCTGCCCGCCGGAGCGGGACCGGAGGCGGTCTATGCCTTTGATACCGGGCCGGGCAACATGATCATGGACGCGGCGGTCTCCGCCCTGACCGGGGGAGCGCGGACTTATGACGCAGGCGGGGCCATGGCGGCGGCGGGCCGGGTGAATTCTGACTTGCTGGCCTGGCTTCAGGAAGAGCCCTATTACAGCCGGCCCCTGCCCAAGACCACCGGGCGGGAAAAGTTCGGCGCCCAGTACACTGCCCGTGTGCTGGAGCGGGGTAGGGAGCTGGACCTCTCACCCGAGGACATCGTGGCCACGGTCACCGACCTGACCGCCTGGAGCATTGCCGACGCCTACGGACGGTATGTCCGGCCCCGTTACCGGGCCTCCCGCCTGGTGGTGGGCGGCGGCGGGAGCTATAATCCCACCCTGCTGGCCTTCCTCGCCCGTCGTCTGGGGGAGTACGGCGTCGTGGTGCAGACCCAGGAGGATCTGGGGTGGAGCAGCGACGCCAAGGAGGCGGTGGCCTTTGCGGTGCTGGCCGACCGGTGCGCCATGGGAGAGGCCAACAGCCTGCCCGGCGTCACCGGGGCGGAACAGGCCGCGGTCATGGGAAAGATCTCCCTGCCGCCCCGTGGAACAGGAAAGGGGGAGAGCCGGTGAAACTGGAACTGCGCAGAGGATCGGAGCAGGATGTGGGAGCCTGCCTTCCGGTCTTTCTGGACAGCGCCATCTATGAGCGCTATTTCCGGGGAGACGACCGGCTGGAGCGCTCCCTGCGGGGAGCGGCCGGGCGGGGAGAACTCTATCTGGCCGTCACGGAACAGGGGGAGGTCGCCGGGGCCATGCAGGTGGTCCCGCGGGGTTTTTGCGGGCTGTATCCCTACCTGAGTCTGCTGGGGGTAAAGGCCTCCTTCCGGGGACGGCAGGTGGGGAGCTGGCTCATGGAGCAGCTGGAGGAGATGGCCCGGGCATCCGGGGCCTCCCGGGTGGCGCTGATGGTCAGCGACTTCAACACCGGCGCGCAGAAATTCTACGCGGGGCGGGGCTATTGGACGCTGGGGAGCCTTCCCGACGCGGCCAAGCCCGGCATCACCGAGCTGGTGCTGATCAAAGAGGTATAAAAAAGGGCCGTCCGGAGCATATTTGCTCCGGACGGCCCTCAGCGTGTCGAAAAACTTCGACACGCTTCTCAAAAATGCAAGCATTTTTTCGAGGGGATGCAGGCCTCTGCGCGCACTCGCTTTCGCTCGCACACTT
>JAHAEW010000146.1 GCA_018374635.1 Clostridiales bacterium | reverse complement strand
GTAGAAGGCGGTTAAAATGAATGATTTTTCTTCTCTGGGCGAAAATTTGAAGGCAATCCGTGATAAAAGGGGGTTGAACCTAAATGATGTCTCCGAATTGACCGGGATCAGCAAAGCCATGCTGAGTAAGATCGAGCGTGGGGAATCTGTCCCAACCATTACGACTGTTTGGAAGATCGCCAATGGGCTCAAAATTACGCTCAATGCTTTAGCTGGTGAAGTTGACAGCAATTATGCTGTCCGGGATATTGCTAAAACAACTCCTTTGATTGATGACAGCGGACTTTTTACGCTATATAATATTTTCCCATTTTCCCCGCTTGATGGTGTTCAGGTTTTTTATGGTGTGTTTAAGGCCGGGTACCACTACAATCCTCCTATGTTTATCCATGAGAGTTCCAACAAAGAGTATTGCATAGTATTTCGAGGGGAATTAGATGTGGTAATCGGCCCCAAAACCTACCATTTATTTGAGGGATGTGGGATCGATTTCGATGCCCATGAAGAGCATGGCTATATTAATTGCGGAACGTCAGAAACGGTCGTGTGTTTTCTCTTAATTTAAAAACGGAGCATACCATACGCACAAGTTAAGAAATGCCGAATTTTTCTTACATGAGAAAAATTCGGCATTTTTTCTATTAAATTAAATTTTAGGATTGACACGGCTAGGCAACTGTGCTAGTATCTTTCTCAGATAGGAGAAAATAATTCTAAAAAATCCACTATAAGAATCAGCCTCCGCATGCAGCCCTGTCCGCAAATACCAACGCATAGATGAAACTGCCCGCTCATCTCATATCCCATATCTGCATCCCATCCATGACTTTTTCATGCAAGAAAGGAGATCCCGCCTTGAAAAAAATTGCTGTCCTTGGAACCGGCAACATCGCGCAGACCATTGCGGTCGACCTAAAAGCCAGCGGACATGAAGTGCGGCTGTTTGCGCCGGAAAACCTCATCCATCGATTCCGCGATTTCGCAGATACCCAGGTCATTGAGTGCGTCGGTGCATTGGAAGCACGGGAACGCATCGACATAATCACCTCGGATATCGACCAGGCGGTCGGCCAGGCCGATTACATCATCGTATGCGTGACGGGCAGCCACCATCAGGAGTATGCGCAGATGTTGAAGGGCCATACCTCTGCAGAGCAGATCATGGTCACATTCAACGGCTGCATGGCCTCCCTCATCTACAAGAATGTGTGGGGGGATGACCCAACCTGCCCCATCTTTGTGGAATCCACCATCCCCCCCTTCAGCACAAGGCTGGCAGGTCCCGGTAAGGTACGGATGTTTGAGCGCCATCTTGCCCCTATCGCATTTTTCCCGGCTAGTGCGGCCGACCGCTACTTCAACCAGATCAAAACCGATCTCTATGACTTCCCAGGTCTCTACGCGGACGTGCTTGAATGCGGCCTAAGCCTGATTAACCCTACCGTGCACCCCGGTCCCTGCCTGGTCAATCTAAGCAATATCGAAAAACCAGACTTCACCTTCTTCCTGTATGAGCACGGTTTCCAGCCCTCTGGTCTCAAGATCGACGTACTGCTCAACCGGGAGAGGCTGGCCGTCGGCAAGGCTTTGGGCTACCAGATCCATGCTTTGGAGGACTTCGCCGGGGTGGAAAAGATTGATAATTGGGAACCCCTGTATGCTATGGGCCATGGCTGCCATGCGCTGACCTCCATTG
Source organism: Clostridiales bacterium (assembly GCA_018374635.1). Classification (GTDB taxonomy): domain Bacteria; phylum Bacillota; class Clostridia; order Oscillospirales; family Oscillospiraceae; genus Pseudoflavonifractor_A. Next base: position 2,426 of record JAHAEW010000146.1, on the reverse strand, counting down.
CCGGTCCCAATGATATCAACTACCGCTATCTCACAGAGGACATCCCCGTCGCACTGGTCTGCTGGGCCTCTATCGGGGACTTGGCGGGGGTTGACACCCCCATTATGGATGCGGTTATCACCCTGATTGGTGTGGCCCACGATACAGATTGGTTTGCCAACGGCCGCTCGGCCGAAAAGCTGGGGCTCACTGGCAAGAGTGTGGAACAGATCCAACGCTATGTTAAAACAGGAAAGATCTAAACTAAATGTTAAAAATGCAATTTGCATTAAAATAAAATTGAACTGAAAGGATGGAACGAAGCATGAGCAAGACGATCTTCAGAGAACTTCTGGACAAGGAAGCCTCCCCCGCTCTGGGATGTACCGAACCGATGATGTTTGCGCTGGGAGGTGCAATCACCCGTAAGCACGCACCCGGCAAGGTGTTGCGGGTCGACATGGTGGGTTGCGGGCTCATGGTGACCGGCGTACAGGCCGTTGGCATTCCCAAGACTGGCGGGAAGACCGGCGCGTTCCTGGCCTCTGCAGTGGGCATTATCAACGGTGACGCCGATGCCTGCAAGGAGGTGCTGCACAACATCACCCCCAAGGATGTGGAGGCCGCCGAAGAACTGGTGAAGAATGCGGAGTTCACCCTTGACATGGACAACAGCACCGGCAAGCAGGTGTATTTCAAGCTGACCCTTACCACCGATGAGCACGTAGCCACTGTAATTTTTGAGGATGAACACCACACCTGGACGTATCTGGAGGTCGACGGCAAGGTTTTGGTGGACAACCGCCGCCCCACGACTGAGATGCTCATCCCAGCCAATGATGTAGACTGGAATGAGTTTACCATCGAAAACATCTACAATTGGTGTAAAACCGCTGATATCAGCGAATTTGGCCGTGCCAAGGAGGCCGTGGCCATGAATAAGATCCTGGCGCAGGACGGTATCGACAATCCCCGTGGGATTCAGACTGCCCGGGTACTGATGGACAATATTGAAAGCGGCTTCGTGGCACCCGACGAGATCACCCATATCCTCATCTGGGCCACCGCCGGTGCGGATGCCCGCATGGGCGGCAGTGATTATCCCGCCATGGTCAGCACTGCCAGCGGCAACCAGGGCGCTATGGTTGTCATGGGCCCCTGGGCCTGTGCGGAGTACCGCAAGTGCTCGGAGGAGGACGGCTACCGCGCGGTCGCCTTCGGGCTGCTAGTCAATACATATCTGAAGTATCTCTCCAAGGAATATGTCTACATGCCCCCCACCTGCTCCTGCGCCGCCACCAGCGCACCTGCCTCCGCCGCTGGTGTTGCCTTCCTCCACGGCCTGAGTCCCAAGCAAATCAATGACATGCTGTGCACCTGCATGATCCATATGGCCGGTGTGGTGTGCGATGGTGCCAAGCCCTCCTGCGCTTTCCGGATGTTCACGTCCTTGTTTGGCTGCCTGGAGGCCATGATGATGGCGGAAAAGGGTATCCGGGCCACCAACGTGGAGGGTTTTGTCCACAATGACATCAAGGTCACTGTGGAGAACCTGTACCGCCTGCAGCACGACGTCCTTCACAACAAGGTGGATGCAATCCTTTGGGATATTGTGAAGGAGCAGAAGGTCATTCACTGATTCCTTCTTGATCGGTCGGAATAGTATCAAGCTGTTATAAACTAAACCGGAGCAAAGGGCAGGCTGGATAACTCGAAAAGGGTTGTTCAGCCTGCCTTTCTGCGCTTATTTTGCCGTGCACTCCGCATCTCTTACTCCCTCTTTTCTGAAAATACTAAAACTTTCCCAAGCAGAGCAGGTCAGGTAGGTAAAGCTTCCCGATAGCGGGAGCGCCACGAGGCCGCCTCACACTCAGCCCAACGCTGCCCAAATGCCCCCGAAGAGGCGCTGGCCTCCCACCCAAAAAGCGGTACACAGGGCCGACACGTCCGCGACAGGGGCTTTCCTGTGGTCGTTCGGCTCTCCTCCCGGAGTGGGTGCGGGCTACGCCTGCAAATGTGCCAGGCTGCCGCTTGCGGCAAGCCAGGTGCTCTGCTTGCCCCACCCAAGGGTGGGTAAACTGGTGTCCCCAGAAATCCTGGTTTGCAGTAAGTGGGTTGAGCTAGTGATGACAGTGTGGCCTCTTCTCTCTGAATTTGGGGCATGAGGCCTTCTTTTTGTTTATAGCGACGCAGATCCTGAACGGAAAATCCGCCGACCCACACCGTGACCCACACAGGAAACGGAGCGGAGGGAAGCAACGGAGGGAACCGTGTCAAAGCAGACGCGGCTCCGGGCTAAACAGGCCGCAAAAGCGCTCAACGGAGCCAGTTTGTCACTCCTAATACGGTTCGTAATCAGCAGGTCGCGTGTTCAAGTCACGTTTCCAGCTCCATAAAGCCACACCAATCTGGATATTTTAAGCGGGACGCTTAGAGTATCAGAGGGT
>JAHAEW010000145.1 GCA_018374635.1 Clostridiales bacterium | reverse complement strand
CTGGGGAGGCCAGCCGGGGAAAAGACAATTCCCCTCAAGGGAAGTGTCCCCCGGCGGCAGCGCCAGCGCCGCCTTTCCCATAAGGGGGCAGTATTACCCCTTATGGGAAACATGTAGCATGTAGCAAAACAAGGAGGCTGACTATGGGAAACAATTCCCAATCCCGCAAGTGGTCACTGGTCATTAACAACCCGTTGGAGGCCGGATTAGACCACACCGCTATCTCCGAAAAGCTGCACCTGTTTTCGCCCGACTATTACTGCATGGCCGACGAGATAGCGACAACGGGGACATATCACACGCATGTTTTCTTCTACGCTCCATCGCCGTCACGCTTTTCTACCGTCAAAAAGCGTTTCCCCATAGCCCATATTGAAAAGGCATACGGGTCGGTGCAGGAAAACCGCTCTTATCTGCGGAAGGATGGCCGATGGGCGGATACGGACAAGGCGGAAACCTCGGTGCCTGGGACTTTCGAGGAATGGGGCGAGGCCCCGCCGGAGCGAGCGGAGAAACACCCGGAGATGTTCCGGCTCGTCCAGAATATCCGGGACGGCATGACCACCACGGAAATCATTGACGATAACCCGGCTATGGCCTTTCGTGTCCGTGACATTGACCTGCTCCGGCAGACTTTGACGGCGGAGAAGTACGCCGTGGAAAACAGGCCCCTGGAAGTATCCTACCTCTACGGGGCCAGCGGGGCGGGCAAGACAAGGAGCATTTACGAGGCCCACGACCCCCGGAGCATTTACCGGGTGACAAACTACCGGGCGGCAAAAGGCATTTCCTTTGACGGCTACCACGGGCAGGAGGTGCTTGTGTTCGAGGAGTTCAGCGGGCAAGTCCCCATTGAAGATATGCTGAACTATCTGGACATTTACCCCCTGTCCCTCCCCGCCCGGTACAATGACAAAACGGCCTGTTATACCACGGTCTATATCACCTCTAACCTTCCGCTGGAAAAGCAGTACCGGGGCGAACAGTGGGACAGGCCGGAAACCTGGCGGGCGTTCCTCCGCCGTATCCATAACATCATTGAGTTTTTACCGGACGGAACCACCGTCCAGAAGAAGAAAGGGGGCTGGCCCTGTGACCAGAAACGATAAAGACACCATCACCAGGCGGACGGAAAACCGCCATCTGCTTCGGCGCATGAAAGCGGGGCTTATGGCGGCCAGGGACACACCCCACAAGGGGCTGCTGCTCACGGCGTACCTTGCGGGCGCTGTGCTGGTCTGGCTGTTCCGGGGACACCTGTTCGGCCTGGACGCCTACGGTATGTTTTCCCCCGTCCTGAACGCCGTTATAGACCTGTTAGTGCCTCTCTACGCCGTGGGCGGCCTCCTGGCCGTCCTGGTACTCCTGGGAACACCCTGGGGCGGCAGGGAGGCAAAGGAGGGCTTGCAGAAGGTGGGCCTTGTCAACCACGCCGGAGAGGCCCCTATCCTCCTGTGCAAGCAGCGGGACAAGGACACGCCCCGGCTGACGCTCTGGGAGTTTGACCCCTGTGGCATACCTCTGGGGGAGTGGGAGGACAAGCGGGCCAGGATTGAAACGGCCCTGAATATCACCATAGCGAAAATGACATGGGCGGAGGGGCGGAAAATCATCTGTGTCTATGCCGTCCCCGCCGAGAGCGATTTTCTGGCCTTGCTCCCCTGGAAAGACAAATATCTGTCCCCGGACAGCTTTGTGTTGGTGCTGGGGGAAAGCCTGACGGGGCCTGTGACGGTGAACCTCGCCAACATCCCCCATATCCTGCTGGGCGGCTCCACGGGCAGCGGAAAGAGCGTACTGCTGAAGCTGCTGCTTATGCAGGCGGTGGAAAAGGGGGCGGAGGTCTACATAGCGGACTTCAAGGGCGGCGTAGACTTCCCCAGGGTTTGGCGGCAGAAATGCCACATGTGTTTCCGGGAGGATGAATTGCTCCATACCTTAGACCAACTCACGGCGGTTTTGGAGTGCCGCAAAAAGCGGCTGGAAGAAACGGAGTGCAAAGACCTGGACACCTACAACGAGGCCACGGGGGAGGGACTTCCCCGGCTGGTGTTCGCCTGTGACGAGGTGGCGGAGATGTTGGACAAGACCGGAGCTGATAACGAACGGAAGAAGCTGCTGGCACAAATTGAAAACAAGCTGTCCACCATTGCGCGGCAGGGACGGGCATTTGGTATTCATCTCATTCTTGCCACGCAGAGGCCGGATGCGACCATCATCCCCGGCCAGATACGCAACAACATGGATTTCCGTGTTTGCGGCAGAGCGGATAGTGTGCTTTCTCAAATCATTCTCGACAACACCAGCGCCGCCGAGCAGATACCAAAAGACGCACGGGGCCGTTTCATAACGGGAGATGGAACAGTATTCCAAGGCTATCTGTTTGACGAGGAACGGTTCTAACGGGGTGATTCCATGCCACGCAAGAAGAAACCCAACGACTATGGAACCGGGATACCCTACCATGAGGTAGAGGCTCTGGCCCGCATCCTGCTCCCGGAGATACAGGCGTTTTTTGAGAGTGAGGAGGGGCAGCGGGAATACGCCGAGTGGAAAGCAAGGCACCAGGCCGAACAAGAGAACAAGACATAACAAAGGCGGGAACATCTATAACGATGCTCCCGCCCTTGCAGTTCTTACTGTAATATGCTAACATAATAATAAAGTACGGAACTTTTTCCCGCTTTTTTCGTCTATATAAGTAAACGCAAAGTAAGGAGGGATATCCGTGAAAAAGTATACTGCTTTGTTTGCCGCCTTAACGCTTGTTTTAGCATTAGCGGGATGCGGTGCGGAAACACAAACACCAATGCCAGGCCAAAGCGAACAAGAGGAATTCACCCAAAACAGTACAGAGAACGTAAACGAGACAGACGGCATGACACTTCTTGACAGTGTTTTTGACACGCTTTCCGAGGGAACGGATGTGACCATCACCCTTGAACAAGAGGGCGTTCGACAAAGCTATCCGAACACGCTGGACACATATTGGGCCATGCGGATGCCCACAAGCGAGAATTTTAATTGGTGCGGGATCACAAAAGAGGATTATTCCGCAGCATCTTCTGAAGGTGAGGGTAAGCAGAATAGGCTATCCCTTTCGGGAAGCAAGGATGGGGAGCAGTGGTCCCTCACGGTGGAGGACGATTCAAATTACGCCGTCTTAACCTATGGGGATGAAGCATACTATTTTGTCGGCGCCAAGGAGTACGCCTATGATTCCGATTGGAGCGCGGCTATGGCGCTTCGCTCCTTCTACGATACGATGGAATATAAGGCACTTGGCGGAAGCTACGATACCGACCCAAAGATTGTCATCCCCGATGAAGGACAGGATTATTTGGCAGCGGCACAAGCAGGGTATCAGCAGCAGGAGGAAGTCCATCTGAAGGTATCCAAAGGCAGCAAATTTTGTTTTTCTTTCGTTAAATGTAATGTGATGCCCGCAGAAGATCAGACAGAGCATTTTAGAAAAGAGGGCTTGATCGACGAGAATACCTGGGCGATTTACGCGAGTACGATTTTCGTACCGGAAAATGAGCGTGCCTATCAGAATTCCATGGCGGGAAACACCGAAGAGTATTCCGGAAACGACGCGGATGTACCGACAGGCGCGTTGGGGTATGGCCGTGTGGGATATGTCACGCGATCCGCGGATGGCTGGCATGTTAATATTGCCGGAACCGGCTGGTAAACAAGGAAACGGCGCAAGCGGAATAAATCCGCTTGCGCCGTTTGTCAGAGCACATTCTCAATAGAAATGATAAATCCGAACACATTACCCAGCTGGATAATGTAGTTCGGATTATCATTGTTTGGTCCGAGTGGGGAGACTCGAACTCCCGGCATCTTGCTCCCAAAGCAAGCGCGCTACCAACTGCGCTACACCCGGTTATGAAGTTTTTCAACTGTGGTCAAATATGGGGTCAACGCCGGTTTTTGACCAGTTCCCGGCGAGGGGTAAAACTCCGTCGGCCTTAGCGTCCCAGAGCTTTCCGGGGTTTTAGGAAAGTGCGGCTCGAACTCCGGCCTCACGCTCCCAAAGCAAGCGCGCTACCAACTGCGCTACACCCGGATATTTTGTTGGAGTGTTCCACTTTGTTGCTCAGTCAGCTTTTCTATTATAATATATAGACAGAAGGATTGCAA